>JAYELV010000256.1:0-10816 GCA_034717755.1 Pseudomonadota bacterium
GCTTTTCAGGGCTGTATAAAACAGGGATGTTTTATCAGAGCATACAGGGATGTATTCACGCGTCCCTGAAAGGCTGATCCCGACCCTGCGCAGACTCGAAAAATGCACGGACTTTTTGAGATGTTACTGTGGGTTGATGTCTCTATTACCGCGCATGCCGGAGAACACTCTAAAAAGCCAAAACCTCGCACATACCACCTAAAACTTAAAACCTAAAACTTAAAACCCAGCTCCTAAAACCTAATAACCTAAAACTTAAAACCTACCCATGATTTTCGGAGACCATGTTGATGGTGTATTTGGGGATTTCGATCACCAGGTCTTCATCGGCTACGACTGCCTGGCAACTGAGTCTGGAATCAGGTTCCAGACCCCATGCCTTGTCGAGCATATCATCTTCGATCTCGGTTGATTCTTCCAGTGAATCAAAACCCTCGTGCACGATGACGTGACAGGTGGTGCATGCACAGGATTTCTCACAGGCATGCTCGATCTCGATACCCTGTGCGAGTGCAGCATCACAGATGGTCGTGCCCGGCTCGGCTTCGATGACCATGCCCTCCGGGCAGTGCTCTTCATTGGGAAGGAAGATCAATTGAGGCATTACTTCTCCGGGGTTTCAAATTCGTGAATATTATGGCCTGCCATGGCGTTATGTATACTGCTGTTCATACGCCGCTCCACATAGAAATCACAGCTCTGCTCGAGTAATTTGATGCCATCTTCAATGGCTGCAGCATCATCTCCACGGGCTAACTGCTGCAGCTGCTGCAACGCCATATCGATCCGTCGATGCTCTTCATCATTCAGCAGCTGGTCACCATCTTTTGCCAATGCGGCTGTCAACGCCTCGATGACACGTTCTGCTTCCACCTGCTGTTCGCGCAGCTGGCGGAACTTGACATCATCCTCGGCGTGTTCCATCGATGCGCGCAGCATCTCCGCGATCTCGTTGTCTGACAAACCATAGGAGGGCTTGACTTCAATGCTCGCTTTGACGTGTTGCGTCAGCTCTTCAGCCTCGACACTCAGCAGACCGTCGGCATCGACCTGAAAAGTTACGCGGATGCGTGCGGCCCCGGCAACCATTGGTGGGATGCCGCGCAATTCAAAACGCGCCAGTGATCGACAGTCAGCCACCAGGTCACGTTCACCCTGCACGACATGCACCGCCATGGCGCTCTGCCCGTCTTTAAATGTCGTAAACTCCTGCGCGCGTGCAACTGGAATGGTGGTGTTGCGCGGGATAATGGTTTCAACCAGACCACCCATGGTTTCAATGCCGAGTGACAGCGGTGTCACATCCAGCAGCAGGATCTCCTCATCGGGCTTGTTGCCGGCAAGAATGTCAGCCTGTACTGCAGCACCAATGGCAACAACCCGATCCGGATCGATATCGACCAGCGGTTCACGGCCAAAAAATTCGCCCACCAGTTCACGCACGCGTGGAACACGCGTTGAACCACCGACCATCACCACATCCTCAATCTCGTCTGTTGTCACTCCTGCGTCACGCAGCGCCCTGCGGCAGGCAATAATGGTTTTACGGATCAGTGGATCGACCAGCTGGTTGAAGTCCTCCCTGTCGAGCTCTCCCTGCCAATCGATGTTGTCGAGTGAGATATCTGTGCGCTGCTGTTGTGTGAGTCTCTCCTTGGCGGCGCGGGCAGTCTGCAGCAGTTGACGTTGCAGGGCGGCATCCGGATTTGAGATGCCAGCCTGTGTAATGATCCACTGAGCAATAAGATGGTCAAAATCATCACCGCCAAGCGCTGTATCACCACCTGTCGCCATCACCTCGAAGACGCCATTATTGAGATGCAGGATCGAGATATCGAAGGTGCCGCCGCCAAGGTCATAGATGGCGTGAATGCCGTCGGCGCTCTTGTCCAGTCCATAAGCGATCGCTGCGGCCGTCGGCTCGTTGAGCAGGCGAAAGACATTCAGACCTGCGAGTCCGGCGGCATCCTTGGTGGCCTGGCGCTGGGCGTCGTCAAAATAGGCAGGCACGGTCACTACCACACCGCTCAATGCGCCACCCAGGGCCTCCTCGGCACGTTGTTGAAGCACTCTGAGGATCTCTGCCGAGACCTCGACAGGTGTGACATTGCCACGCCGCGTGTGTATACGCGGAACGACAGAATCGGATGCTGCAAACCTGTAGGGAAGTTCGTCACCAAGCAGGCGCAGATCCTCACTACCACGTCCCATCAGGCGTTTAATCGAAGCAATGGTGTTGTGTGGGTCGACAATTTGCTGTTGCAGCGCCCCATCACCGACAATAATGCCTGATTCGGTGTATGCAACGACGGACGGCAACAGATGCTGTGCATGATTATCACCGAGTGTTTGGGCTTCGCCGCTACGCACAACCGCGACCAGTGAATTTGTCGTTCCCAGGTCGATACCAGCGGCAAGCCGGTGTTGATGCGGGGCTTGCGCCTCCCCCGGTTCTGCAATCTGTAACAGCGCCATCAGAGCATCTCCTCTTCCAGCCTGCCTTCAACTGTCTGCGCCTCTGTATGAAGTTTTTTCAGGAATTGCATTTTTCTTACTTTTTCACGCGCTACTTGCAGCTGTTTTTCATCCGGCATCTCAAAATCAATCGCCATACTGCTGATAAGTCGGTTATACATGGTACTGACACGATCCATAAAAGCGGAAGCTGCTCGCAATGGATCCGCCTGCAGGGGAATTTCAGAGAGCTCTTCACGCAGTTCCAGTTGCTCCATCAAAAAGCCGGTATCTGTGGTGGTCTCTGTGTCAGGATCAAAATCAAGGCCATGCAGAAGCAGCAGGTATTGGGCGCGGCGCAGAGGGTCTTTGATGGTATCGTAGGCTTCGTTGATATAGGCGGCTCCCTGTATGGCAAGCCGTTGCTCATAGTCTGTGGCATTGACGTATCGATCAGGATGCACGACACGTTGCAGGTCACGATAGCGCTTACGAACTTTCTTAATATCAATGACATACCCAACAGACATGCCAAATAGCTCAAAATAGTTTTTCGACAGATCAAGCATACAACGGGGCGTACTAGATGGTGAAGCTCTCGCCGCAGCCACATTCATTCTTGGCATTCGGATTGTTGAATTTGAAGCCCTCATTGAGGCCTTCCTTGCCAAAATCGAGTTCAGTGCCTTCGAGATAGATCAGGCTCTTCCTGTCGATAATGACCTTGACTCCATGATCTTCATAAACGACATCATCGTCATTGGCCTCGTCCACAAATTCCATGACATAAGCCATTCCGGAGCAACCCGACGTCTTTACACCGAGACGCACGCCCAGTCCCTTGCCGCGATTTGCAAGGAAACTGTTGACACGTTCTGCCGCTGCTGTCGTCAGGGTGATGCCCACTCAGGCTTCCTGTTTGGATTGATAATCAGAGATTGCGGCGCGGATTGCATCTTCTGCAAGTACCGAGCAGTGTACTTTTACAGGTGGCAATGCCAACTCTTCGGCAATCTCTGTATTCTTGATCTCCTGCGCCTCATCCAGAGTCTTTCCCTTGACCCACTCTGTGAGCAGGCTGCTGGAAGCGATCGCAGAACCGCATCCATAGGTTTTGAATTTCGCATCTTCAATAATGCCATCATCGCTGACCTGGATCTGCAGACGCATCACGTCACCACAGGCTGGCGCCCCGACCATGCCTGTGCCGACATCGCTGGACTTGGTATCCATCACGCCGACATTGCGCGGATGTTCATAATGATCAATGACTTTTTCACCGTATGCCATGCTGCTACCCTCGATATACTTAAAACTTAAAACCTAAAACTTAAAACCTAATAACCTGCCTAATGCGCCGCCCATTCGATCGACTTGATGTCGATGCCGTCTTTGTACATATCCCACAACGGTGAGAGATCGCGCAATCGCCTGACCTGCTCACGCGTCATCTCGATGACGTAATCAATCTCTTCCGCTGTGGTAAAACGGCCAATGGTAAAACGTATCGAGCTATGCGCCAACTCATCGTCACGACCCAGCGCCCGCAGTACATAGCTTGGCTCCAGTGATGCCGAAGTACAGGCTGATCCTGAAGAGACAGCCATATTTTTCAACGCCATCATGAGGCTTTCACCCTCGACATAGTTGAAGCTGATATTCAAATTACCGGAAATACGCTGCTCCAGGTCGCCATTGAGGTAGACCTCCTCCATATCCTTGAGGCCCTGCCACAAACGATCGCGCAGTTCCATCAGGCGCTCATTGTCTTTGCCCATCTCCTCGCGTGCTATACGGAAGGCATCTCCCATGCCGACCAGCTGATGGGTTGCCAGTGTACCGGAACGCATGCCGCGCTCATGCCCGCCGCCATGCATCTGGGCTTCGAGGCGGATACGGGGCTTGCGCCTTACATAGAGTGCACCCACCCCTTTGGGGCCATAGATCTTGTGCGCGGAAAAGCTCATCAGATCCACTTTGAGCGCCTGGAGATCAATTGGTATTTTACCTGCGCTTTGCGCTGCATCTACATGAAATATAACTTTATTTTCTCTGCATATTTCGCCAATAGAGGCAATATCCTGAATCACGCCAGTCTCATTGTTGACATGCATAACGGAGGCAAGGATGGTGTCCTCACGCAATGCCGCACGAAAAACATCAAGATCAATCAGGCCATTTGGCTGAACATCGAGGTAGGTAACTTCATAACCTTCACGTTCGAGCTGCCGGCAACTGTCGAGGACTGCCTTGTGTTCAGTCTTGACAGTAAGGATATGCTTGCCTTTTTTGTGGTAAAAGTGCGCCACACCCTTGATTGCCAGATTATCGGATTCTGTCGCTCCGGAGGTCCACACAATCTCTCTTGAGTCAGCATTGATCAGATCGGCAACATCCTGACGCGCCTGCTTGACCGCATCTTCCGCAGCCCAGCCAAATGCATGTGAACTGGATGCCGGATTCCCGAAAATACCATCGGTTGTCAGATAGTGGCACATATTTTCAGCAACACGCGGGTCTACCGGGGTGGTTGCAGAGTAGTCAAGATAGATGGGGAATTTCATGCTTAAATTAAGACCATCAATGAACTGAAATGCGATACTCTCTCAGAGAATTGCATTTAATAAATTAGTGAATGCGAATATACATTACTCAGTAATTTAGTCAAGAATTATCAATCCCTGATTAATCATGGTTTTTATTGGGATTTTCATCTGTGGGGAGAGATTCGGGGAGAGACGCACTCTCCTCTTCAAGACGCGTCAACTCCTCTGCGGTTGAAATAATTTCACAGGAGTCAAGGTTTTCAATAGTGACCTCATCGACAAGATCCGTTTTTTTCAGCGCCTCGCACATTTTTTCCATGCGTGTATCCATGACATGTATATGATCGAGCATGCAGTTGATTGCGTGCGCGACCGGATCAGGTGCATCTTTAGAGACTCCATAAGCATCAAATCCCATCTTTTCGGCAATCACTTTGCGGTGCGTATCAGGCCCATCTTTTTTTGGCTGAATCAGGCGTCCCGGGACGCCGACAGCCGTTGCGCCGGGGGGAACGGATTTCACAACCACGGCATTTGAGCCGATGCGCGCGCCATCACCGATCTCGATAGGCCCCAGCACTTTGGCGCCTGCGCCAACCACGACACCATCTCCCAGTGTCGGATGACGCTTGCCTTTCTGCCAACTGGTGCCGCCGAGCGTGACGCCGTGATAGAGGGTGCAGTCGTCTCCAATCACTGCAGTTTCACCAATCACCACTCCCATGCCGTGATCGATAAAAAAGCGGCGGCCAATCTTTGCTCCCGGATGGATTTCGATGCCCGTAATCAAACGTGAAATGTTTGATGTGACGCGCGCCACCCAGTAGAGTTTCCATAACCACAGGCGATGCGACACGCGATGCAGCATCTGCGCATGAAATCCCGGATAGGTGGTGATGATCTCGAATGTGCTGCGTGCTGCCGGATCACGTTCAAATACAACCGCTATCTCTTGTTTGATTTTAGAAAACATGGGGAAGTTTAGATAGGTTTTAAGTTTTAGGTTTTAAGTTTTAGGTGTTAGGTTTTAAGTCTTAGGTTGTATCTCACTCCTCAGTACTCGCTACTCAGTACTATTTTTTGTCCTCAGTCCTATCTCTTCGTCTCATCGACTTGCGTCCCTGTGCGGCGCTTAGAATACCACGTAACAGGTTCAACTCGTCAGGATCCGGCTGGGCGCGCAGAAACAGACGGCGCAAGCGGCGCACTAATTTGTCCGATCTGCGCGGATCAGAAAATCCGATATCATGCAGCGCCTGCTCCAGATGCTGCATAAATCCATCGAATTTTTCAGCTGTGGCAGGCAGGCGTCCACGATCTGTATTCACAGCGTGCTGACCACTGGCCACCAGCACCTCGTAGGTGATCACCTGCACCGCCATGGCAATGTTCAGAGAGCTGTAATCAGGATTGGTTGGAATCTGCACCAGCTGATGACAGCGATCCAGCTCCTCGTTTGTCAAGCCGGTGCGTTCAGTTCCAAACACCAGCGCCACCTCGGATTCTGCTGCCACGTCGACAGCTTTTGTGGCGCATTGGCGCGGCGTCAACATCGGCCAGCCAATGGTGCGTGAACGCGCGCTGCTGCCAATGATGAGGCGGCAGCCGACAAGTGCTTCATCCAATGACTGAACTATTGTTGCAGCAGACAGCAGGTCCTGTGCGCCGGAGGCGCGTGCAAAAGCGACATCCTGCTGCTGTGGATAGCTGCAGGGTGAGACCAGTACAAGCCGTGACAGAGACATATTCTTCATGGCGCGCGCCACCGCGCCGATGTTCCCCGGATGGCTGGTGTTGACCAGAACGATACGAATATTCGAAAGCATTAAACTTAAAACCTAAAACTTAAAACCTAAAACTCCTTTCCATATCTCTATTCTACTTTATATCAGCCTCTGCTTGCTGTATCCTCGCGCGTCATGCACCCGATGACTAATATAGCCATGCGCGCCGCTCGTGACGGCGGCAGAGTACTCACCCGTTATTTTGATCGTGTTGGCTCGTTGAAAATCGAGACCAAGCAGCAGAATGACTATGTCAGTGAAGTTGACCGCGCCTCAGAAGCGGTGATCATCCAAACGATCAAACGCTACTACCCGGAGCACGCGATTCTTGCCGAGGAGAGCGGTCTGCATGAGGGCAACGAGTTTGAATGGATCATCGATCCGCTCGACGGCACCACCAACTATCTGCATGGATTGCCGCAATTCTCAGTCTCTATCGCGCTGCGTCACCGCGGCGAACTCCTCAGTGCGGTTGTCTATGACCCGATGCGCGAAGAGCTTTTCCATGCCACCAAAGGTGAAGGCGCCTACATCAATGACAGGCGTATGCGAGTCTCCCCGCGCAAGGGACTCGATGGCTCCCTGCTCGGAACCGGCATCCCCTACCGTGATATGACCCATGCCGATGCCTATTTCGGTATGATGCGCGACCTCATCGTTGACAGCGCCGGGGTGCGCCGCCCGGGTTCTGCCGCACTCGATTTCGCATGGCTGGCGATGGGGCGTATCGATGCATTCTGGGAACTGGGACTGGCCCCATGGGATATTGCCGGCGGTGCCCTGCTGATCAAGGAGGCCGGCGGGCTGATCACCGATCTCAGCGGCGGCAACCGCTACCTGGAAACCGGCAATGTGATCGCTGCCAATGTGAAACTCCACAAGGTGATGCTCGATACGATCAAACCGCACTTGTCAGCTTCGTTGAAAGAGTGAGACGTGAGTACTGAGTAGCGAGGACTGAGGTTTGCTTGTTTTTACTCAGTACTCAGTACTCACGACTCGCTACTATCCCTTCCTCAGTCCTCACGACTCATCACTCGGTCCTTGTCTTTAACCCTCACGTCTCGCTACTATCTTTTAGTCCAAAACGTGGCTCACCAGGCCGTCTGCCAGCTTGGGTTCGAACCAGGTTGATTTCGGCGGCATTACTTCGCCGGCATCGGCTACCGCCATGAGCGCCTCCATGGTTGTCGCATAGAGAGAGAAGGCAACTGCCATCTCGCCGCTGTCAACACGTTTCTCCAGTCCCTCGAGACCACGAATTCCACCGACAAAATCGATGCGGTTGTCCGTACGCTGGTCGCTGATGCCGAGAATCGGGTCGATGAGGTTGTCCGCCAGCAGGCTGATATCGAGACTGGCGACAGGATCATCAGGAATCTTTCCCTGATCGAGTTGTAATTTGTACCACTGGTCATCGAGGTACATGCCAAACACCGCGGTTGCCCCGGGCTTCACGGCAACTTCCGATTTTTCAACACTGAAGTTCTCTGCAACCCGCTGCAGAAAAGTCTCTTTGTCCAGGCCATTGAGGTCCTTGACCACACGGTTGTAATCGAGGATCTGCATCTGGTCATGTGGAAAAATGACACTCAGAAAATAGTTGTAGGATTCGTTCCCCTGATGGTGGGGATTGGCCTCGCGCCTGCTGTTGCCCACGCGTGAGCCTGCCGCCGAACGATGATGCCCGTCAGCGACATAAATCGCCTGCATGGCATCAAAAGCCTGTGTCAGCAGCGCGACTTCGTCTTCGTCATCGATCATCCACATCTCATGGCGTACAGCATCGCGCGCAGTGACATCAACATCAGCAGGCCTGCTGCTGACCTCCGCCAACAGGGTGTCGACGACTGTGTTGGCCCGGTAGACGAGAAATACCGGCCCGGTCTGGGCATTCAATGCCTCGATCTGACGCACGCGATCATCCTCCTTGACCGGACGGGTGAACTCATGTTTTTTCACGCGGTTATTATCATAGGCATCGACAGAGGCGGCAGCCACGATTCCGGTTTGTATATGATCCCCCATGGTCAGGCGATAGGCGTAGTAGCTCTCTTTGGGATCACGCTCCAATACCCCCCCGGCAATCATGCGATCAAGATTCTCGCGCGCCTTGTCATAGACCTCCGGCGCATAAGGATCAGTCCCCTCTGGCAGGTCGATTTCGGGGCGGGAAATGTGCAAAAAACTCCATGGCCGGCCTGTGGCCATCTCACGTGCTTCGGTGGCGTTCATGACATCATAGGGAGGCGCTACCACATCATCAGCACGTCCGGCAGCCGGGCGCAGGCCGGTAAAAGGTTTGATTAATGACATTCGTTGTTCCTGAGTTTAAATTCCGGATGTGATTGTTTCAGATGACGCGATGCAGGGCAAGGGGGAAAAGATAGGAGTGAGACGTGAGTAGCGAGGACTGAGTAGAGAGACTGCCAGTAGTTACTCAGTACTCAGTACTCAATCCTCAGTACTCAGTACTCAGTACTCACTCCTATCCCTACCCTGCATGAAATTTTTCATGCTGTCGAGATATTCAGGATGGGATGAAATAGTGTTGTGGGTTGCATCATCGATCACCACTACCTCGATCTGCTCCGGCTTGAACTGTTGCGCCAATCTGTCGCTGTGCTCTCTGGTTATGATCCTGTCATCACTTGCGATCAGCATCAGTATACGGCTGTCGATCAGCTCTGCCCTGCTCCATGAATCATGTTTATCTTTCAATAACAGTGACATTGGAAAGAATGGATAGGCCTTCTGAGCAACCTCCCTGGCACTGTCAAAAGGTGTCACCAGGATCAGGTTTTTTACTTTTCTGGATGCTGCCAGCCAGGTGGCGACACCACTGCCAAGACTGCGTCCGATCACAGAGATCTGCGCATGACCGGCTTTCAGGTGATCATAGATTGCCAGCGCATCCTGATAGAGTCCTGCTTCCGTCGGTTCGCCGTCGCTCTCGCCAAAACCGCGGTAATTGAGCAGATAGAGTGTGTGGTGCGGAAAGACGCTTTGAAACGCCTCGATATTCCCTTCGATTCGCTCCGAGTTACCGCCAAAATAGATGATCGCCTCAAGCTGCCCGGGATTGACGATCCACCCTTTCAGGCTATGCCCGTCACTCTCTATCTCAAAGGTCGTGTCATGACTCTCGGAAGGCCCCGAATGCGGGAAATAGATCATCGATCTCTGATTGATATAGAGATACAGGGCTGCCAGGATATAGCCGGCAACGAGCAGCAGTAGCAGTATGATTATGGCTGTTTTCATCGAAGCAACGATCTCTACCTGAGCCTTGCCGGATCGAGCTGCTCCTCTCTCACCTTTGCTGTCAGCTCCTCGTCTGCTTCATCCGGATCAACAGGCTTGTTTGCGGCATCCAGCAACGGCAGCTCGAAGTCATTCCAACCCTTGATACCGGTCTTCAGCGAAGCGACATTTTCAAAGCCGAGTATCTCCAGGGATCTGGCGGAGAGCAGGCTGCGGTGTCCGGAGCGGCATACCACCACGACCTCGCGATCACGCGCCCTGACCAGCTCGGGTATGGTCTCTTCAAAATCCCATTCGCAGCAGGACTCCAGGATGCCGCGTGGAGCACAAATCGAGTCAGGAATGCGCATGGCGTCGAATTCGATCTGTTCACGCACATCGACAATCAGGATATCGCTGTTCTCTTCGAGTCGTTCCTCGAGATCCCATGGCATGTGCTCCGGGATATCACCAATCCACTCGCGCATGAGTTCAACAAATCTTTGCATATCTAATATCCTGTATTTGTTCGTAAAAATGAATCACACCAATAGCGTCATCCCAATGCAGACCGGGATCCATAGAATCGACCCATTTGCAGGTGGAAGCACATGGATTCCGGCTAAAAACATGCCGGAATGACGGGGTTATTGAGCATATCTGTAACTTCTCAATAACCCCGTGTGAATGCTGTCATTGCGAGGGAGCCTAAGCGACCGCGGCAATCTGCTTGAGATTATAAATTACATCCCTGTAATTTACCCTTCGGGCCGCTCAAGGCGCGTTCAA
>JAYELV010000257.1:0-10689 GCA_034717755.1 Pseudomonadota bacterium
AGCCCTGAAAAGCAGACTCCCAACCCTGCTTCCTGCACGGGGTTATTGAGAAGTTACGCTGCAATCTTTGTTGGTTAAGGTTTTCCTTAACCACAGTTACCACATCTTCCAATTACTTCTTGCCCGCAGAATCGGCACAATCAGCGCGTGAAAAAAAGCTCGTGTAAACCAATCAACATCCATGACAGGAGAAACAGATGATTTCATCTCGCAGATTATTTTTGAAACAGACATCAGTAGCAGGCACTGCTGCAGTTGCAATGGGCGCTGGCCTGTTGACTCCACAAGCGCTGCTTGCAGAGTGGAACGAGGCAGCCTTCAAGGAGAAGGACGTCGATGCCGCCATCAAGGCGATGACCGGCTCGGACTCCAGTGAGGAGAGCGACAAGATTCACATCAAGGCGCCTGATATTGCAGAGAACGGCGGCGTGGTTCCTGTCTCTGTCACCAGTGACCTTGAAGGGGTCACGGATATCCTGATTCTGGCGCCGAACAACCCGGTTCCCATGGTTGCTGCATTTACTCTGGGTGAAGGCGCAGAGGCTTTTGCCAGAACCAATATCAAGATGGGAAAAACCGGTGATGTCGTTGCGGTGGTCAAGGCAGGCGACAAGACCTACACGGCAAAGAAGGCTGTCAAGGTTACCATCGGCGGTTGCGGCGGTTAAATCCCGTCAATACATTCGGGGCATCCCTAACAAGCCTGGATGCCTTTTACAATAGACATAACACAGGTAAACATAATGGCAAAATCATCGATTAAACTTAGAGCCAAGGTCAAGGGTGACGCGGTCGAAGTAAAAGCGCTCATCAAGCATCCAATGGAGAGCGGCAACCGCAAGGACAAGAAGACTGGCGAGGCAATCCCCGCCCACTTTATTACGGAAGTGGTGTGCGAGCATGGCGGCAAGACCCGCCTGGGCGCATCACTGAGCGGCGGCGTCTCCAAGAACCCCTACGTCAGTTTCAAGTTCAAGGGCGGCGCATCAGGCGACCCCATTAGCATGAACTGGAAGGACAACAAGGGTGGCAGCGATTCTGTTGAAGCCAAGATCAAGTAAGGCGTAGAATCCCTCACCCCAACCCTCTCCCTGAGGGAGAGGGGCAAGTTCTCTGAATGACTGCTCAACAGCTTGTTCAGACTCCATTCCGGTCATCATTTGATGGCCGGTTTTTTTTGTTTGCGTTATCCTTGCTGGTATGAAAGAGAGTGATGACACTTTTAACGAGCGCTATAGCCGCCAGATAAAACTCCCGCAGATGGGTGTCGGGGGGCAGCAGCGGCTGCGTGATGCGCGGGTACTGATCATCGGCATGGGCGGGCTGGGATCACCTGCGGCGCTCTATCTGGCCTCGGCTGGTGTCGGCCAGCTGGTAATCAGCGACTTTGACCGGGTCGAACTCTCCAATCTGCAGCGTCAGATCATCCATCGCGAGGCGACCATCGGTGAGCCCAAGGCGGAATCCGCACGCCTGACTCTGAATGAGATCAACTCTTCAGTCCGGGTCACTGCGATCGACTGGCAGTTGAGCGATGATGAATTGACGCAGCAGATCGATCTTGCAGACGTGGTGCTCGATTGCAGTGATAATTTTGAAACCCGCTTTGCAGTGAACGACACCTGTATTGCAGTCGGGACTCCACTGGTTTCCGGCGCCGCCATTCGCTTCGAGGGGCAGTTGCTGACGATCGATCCGGGTAAATCCAACACTCCCTGCTACCGTTGCCTCTTTCCTGACGAAGGTTTTTCTGAAACCTGTTCTGCCGAGGGAGTGCTTTCTCCGGTTGTCGGCGTGATTGGTGTATTGCAGGCGCTCGAGGCGGTGAAACTGATCAGCGGTGTTGGTATTCCTCTCACTGGTCATCTGCTGTTGTTTGATGGCCTCAATGGAGTCTTTAATCGTATGAAACTTCGCCAGGATCCTGCCTGTGTCTGTTGTGCATCCTGATCACATGAAATCGCTCTCACCCCTCTCATTCCTGTTGTTTGCAGTGATCTCACTTTCAGTGCATGCATCTGAATCGCAACAAATCAGCTACGAGGGCAGCACCTTTGATGTCTACACTCTTGGCGCCGATGAGGTATCAAAGCTGCGCCTCTACTGGAAGGATAAGGATGGCAATCCATACAAGACAATCGGACGCCTCAAACTATCACTGCAGGAGCAGGGAAAAAAACTGCTGTTCGCCACCAACGGCGGCATCTACTCCAAAGAATATACACCGCTGGGACTCTATGTCGAACAGGGAGAGAAGCTCGGGTCTCTGAATATGGGGCAGGGCAGCGGCAATTTTTCGATGAAACCGAATGCGGTATTTTATGTGGACAGCAATGGAGCCCATATCGAAGATTCCAGCAAACTTTCGGTAAGCATAGAAACAATGCAAGATGCGGTGCAGTCCGGTCCGGTGCTGCTGCTGGATGGAGAGATGCACCCGCGCTTTTTCAAGGAGTCCGACAGCTACAACATAAGAAATGGTGTTGGTATCGATTCACAAGGGGGAGTGGTATTTGCCATCTCCAACACCCCTGTCAACTTTTATACTTTCGCGGCGTTGTTTCGCGACAAGCTTGATTGCGGTAATGCGCTCTATCTGGATGGCAGTATCTCCGAGATGTACCTGCCGGAACTGGATCGAACTTTCACCTTTCGGTTTTTTACCACCATTTTCGGAGTGGCGGAGTAGGGTGAATATACATGCGGCGCAATGCGCAGGCTTATTGACGCCCTACGCGCTTGTCATCTCGAACGCATATGAGAGATCTTTATTACCTGTCACCAACTCAAGATTTCTCCCTTTGGGCGAAATGACAATGCTGCTCTGATAAGGGTGTTCATCGGTGGTTAAAAATCCCGGTTACTTTCCCGCGATCTTTGCCAGCACACTCTCTACTTTGGAGATACGTGTTTCCGGCTCTTCGAAATCACCGTAGAAACGCAGCTTCTCCTGTCCGTCGAGACGGTATTCATCGGGGCGGGTCTGGATCAGCTTGATGATGCTTGCAAAGTCGATTTTCGGTTTGTCACCAAATTGCAGAAAGCCGCTGGCATGGCCAACATCGAGTTTTTTAATGCCCATTTTCTGAATGCGCAATTTGATGCGGGTAGTGGCGAAGAGGTTCTTCAGCGCATCAGGGAGCAGGCCAAAGCGATCGATCATCTCGACCTGCAGTTCGCGCAGTGCCGCGTTATCGTCGGCGCCTGCGATGCGTTTGTAGAGCACCAGCCTGGTATGCACGTCGGGCAGATAGTCGGAGGGGATCAGAGCGGGGATACCGAGATCGACCTCGGCGCCATGCGTCAGCGGCCGGTCGAGTCGCGGCTGCTCACCGCTCCTGATCGCACTCACGGCGCGTTCCAGCAGATCACTATAGAGTGCATAGCCCACTTCGTTGATCTGCCCGCTCTGTTCATCACCGAGCAGCTCGCCGGCGCCACGAATCTCGAGGTCATGGGTAGCGAGAGTAAAGCCGGCGCCAAGGTCTTCGAGTCCCTCGATCGCTTCCAGGCGCTTGCGCGCATCGGCGGTCATTGCTTTCGGCGGCGGCGTGATCAGGTAGGCATAGGCGCGGTGATGGGAGCGCCCGACACGGCCGCGCAACTGATGCAGCTGCGCCAGACCCAGTTTATCGGCGCGGTTGATGATGATGGTATTGGCGGTGGGCACGTCGATGCCGGATTCGATGATGGTAGTGCTCACCAGTACCTGGAAACGCTGGTGGTAGAAGTCGCGCATGACTTGTTCCAGTTCGCGTTCACGCATTTGTCCATGGGCAACTTCGATGCGGTGATCCGGCAGCAGTTTGTGGATGCGCTCAGCCATGTTGTCGATGGTGCTGACTTCGTTGTGCAGCAGATAGACCTGTCCTCCACGGCTGGTTTCGCGCGTGATCGCCTCCTGAATGGTTGAGTCGCTCCACTGGCTGATAAAGGTCTTGATGGGGTGGCGGGCGGATGGAGGCGTCGCAATGATGGAGAGATCACGCAGGCCGGACATCGCCATATTCAGGGTGCGGGGGATCGGAGTGGCGGTCAGTGTCAGCATATCGACTTCGGAGCGCAGGGATTTGAGGCGCTCTTTATGACGCACGCCGAAGCGGTGTTCTTCATCGATGATGACCAGTCCCAGGTTCTTGTATTTGATCGATGCTCTTAGCAGTGCATGGGTGCCGATGATGAGGTCGATGCTGCCATCTGCAATTCCCTTGAGTGTCTCTCTCTGCTGTTTGGGCGTTTGAAAGCGGGAGAGGGCAGCGACCTTGACCGGCCAGTCGGCAAAACGGTCCTCGAAATTGGTGAAGTGCTGCTGCGCCAGCAGCGTCGTGGGAACCAGGATGGCGGCCTGCTTCCCCTGGATCACAGCTTGAAAAGTGGCGCGCATGGCGACCTCGGTCTTGCCGAAGCCGACGTCGCCGCAGACGACGCGATCCATCGGGCGGGGCGACTGCATATCCGCCAGAACGGCATCGATGGCATTCGCCTGGTCATCGGTCTCTTCGAATTCAAAGGCATCGGCAAAGGAGTTGTAGTCATCACCGGCAGGGGGGAAGGCAAACCCCTGAGCAGCTTCCCTGCGGGCGTAGATCTCCAGCAGTTCGGCGGCAACGTCGAAGGCGCGTTTTGCCGCTTTGCTTCTGGCTTTCTCCCACTGCCCGCTTCCCAGCTTGTGCAGCGGCGCATGCTCCGGTGAGGCGCCCGAGTAACGGCTGATCAGCTGCAGTGAAGATACCGGCACATAGAGCTTGTCATGCCCGGCATATTCGAGCGCCAGAAACTCCTGGCTGTCATCACCGACATCGATGCTCTGCAAACCGAGAAAGCGCCCCACGCCGTGCTCTTCATGCACCACCGGAGCGCCTACGTGCAACTCGGTGAGGTTGCGAATGATCTGCTCGGCGTCTGTTTTGCGTTTGCGATGGTGAGGCTGTCGAACCCTCTCACCAAGCAGCGCTGTTTCAGGGATGATGGCAATATCATCGATGACTACGCCCCGCTCTACGGGCGCTACGCTGAGGCAGGGCGTTTCACTGCTATGTGTGAATGCCTGCCAGCTTTCGAAAATTTTCGGACGCAGGTGGAATCCGGCAAGACTCTCCAGCAGGTGTTCACGCCGGCCGGCGCTCTCGGCGGTGAACAATACCCGTCCGCTAAAAGCCGACAGAAAATCCTCCAGCAGTCCTGCAGGACGTTGCGCACGGGCATTGAACCCCAGTGGCGGCAGAGACTTGCTGTCGAGATTGTCAAAGGCGGCAATGCCCTTGTGCCGCTGGTGCAGTTGTGTCGACTGCCAGATGATTCCCGGCAGTGGTTTCAGTGCTGCTCGCAGCGCATCAGCATCGAGATAGAGGCTCTCAGGCGGCAGCAGCGGACGTTCTGCATCATGTCTGCGCTGTTCGAAACGCTGCACAACGGTATCCGCAAACTGCTCCGCCCTGTCAGCAAGATCCGCCTGGCAGATGGCAAGCGTGTTCTCCGGCAGGTAATCGAACAGAGTTGCGGTGGCATCAAAAAAGAGCGGCAGGTAGTACTCGATGCCGCCGGGCATGTTGCCGTTGCTGACTTCGGTATAGATCAGGCTGCTGTTTGGATCCTGGTCAAATGTCTGCCGATATCGCTGACGGAATCGGCTGACGGCTGCCTCATCGGTAGGAAATTCGCGCCCCGGCAGCATGCGAACGGCATCGATCTTCTCCAGGGTTCGCTGGGTTTCGGTGTCAAAGGTGCGTATCGAGTCGATCTCATCATCAAACAGATCGATGCGATAGGGGGCCCTGCTCCCCATTGGAAACAGATCCAGCAGCGAACCGCGCACTGCAAACTCGCCGTGTTCAAACACTTGCGAAACACAACGATAGCCGCTCTGTTCCAGCTGTTGGCGCATCTCTTCGAGATCGAGCAGCTGGCCTTTTTCAAGCGCCAGCGAATGCTGTTGCACATAGCCCGGGGGAGCCAGCCGCTGCATCAGGGTGGTGACGGGAACGATGAGTAAACCGTTTTTCAGATGTTGCAGCTGGTGCAGTACACGCAGGCGCTGTGAGACCAGTTCCGGCAGTGGTGAGAAGATATCGTAGGGCAGTGTCTCCCAGTCGGGCAGGGTGAGGATGTGGCTGTGCTCAGCTGTGGTGAAAAAATGCATCTCCTGCTGCAGCTGCTGTGCCTGTTGCACATCATCGGTGATGGCGATGATCAATCCGTCATGTTCGCTGCGCACCTGTGCAAGCAGTAGTGTCGAGGCGCAGCCGCGCACACCCCCAAGCGCCAGTTTTTCACCTGGCTTTTGCGGGGGCGTCAGATCATGCAGGCGGGTGATGGGATCCGCAGTCATTGCTAGCGAGAGTTATTGGGTGGTTTTGATTCATTTGTAAAGATATTGGCGACTCAAGATTCACTCAAGTCGAAAAACAGCTATTGCTCTCTGTAGTGGGAGGGGGTCTCCCCGGTCCAGCGTTTGAATGCCCTGGAGAAGGAGCTCATCTCGGAGAAGCCAAGCAGGTAGGAGATCTCCGCTAATCCCTTGCTGCTGTCGCGAATATAATGGTTCGCCAACTCCTGGCGAACACTGGTCACCTGGGATTTAAAGGTTGTTTGCTCCTTCTGCAGTCTTCTCTGCAGGGTTCTGACATTCATATAGAGGGCTTCCGCCACACTGCTGTCATTGATGTTTCCATCGGGCAGCTGCTGGATGATCTCTGCTCTGACTCTCTCCTGAAGGCTGGTGTCGTCAAGTCGGGCAAGGTAGTCAATCATAAATTGGTCATGCAGTGTCGACAACAACGGGTTCGACCCCTGCAACTGCTTGTCCGCTGATTCCAGCGTCAGCGTGAATCTGTTGTCGGCAGCATCAAAATTGATCGGGCAGCGGAACAGTTCAAAAAACTTGCCTGAACAATCAGGGGCCGGATGGGTTAGCGAAATAGATACAGGAGTGAATTCGTCACCATAGTTGGCCCTGCACATGGCAACCAGCAGGGCCATGGCTGAGTCAGTCCGCGTTGGATGTTGCATAGATTCGGGCTTGTAGTGCAACACGGCAGAGAGTGTGTCATTCGTCTCTTCCAGCCCGAGAGTTGCACCTTCCGTCAATATGCGCATGTACTTTGCGAATCGTTGCAACCCTGCGCGCAGGCTGGAACTGCTCAACCATGCATAACCCAGTGCGCCCATGTGGGAAGGATGCCAGTAGATGGCGGATTTTAAACCGAAGCAGGGATCATCGATGAGAGCCTCTGCTTCACTCCATAAGGCATCAATTTGTTTGTAGCGGAAGCGTGCATTGGGGTCTGCGATTTTTTGTGGATCGATACAGAATTTGCGCATCAGGGGATGCGGGTCGATTCCACAGGATGCGATGATTTTCAGGGTTAAGTCGACGGCAGGGGCAGAGTATGTGAGAGGCATTGTCTGGATAAACGGGCGCAGATGCTAATATAGTTCCAATGAAGAGTTATTGTAGAGTAATGGCGCAAGCAGTCAAGTGATGTGATTTCTCCGCAGCAATTCTAAATGTAGAGAGATACTCACCACGAAGATTACGAAGATCACGAAGGCATTGTAACTTCTCAATAACCCCGTGCATGTGAGTAAAATGCTATCGCATTTGTATCGTGGTCAGAAGACCACTCCCACATTTGACGCCACAATGAACGGTGGGAGCGGTCTTCTGACCGCGAAATGCACGGTATTATTGAGAACTTACAAGGCATTATTGTAAACAGTTGATTCTTCGTGTGCTTCGTGTGCTTCGTGGTAAAAGTCTTTTAAAATATTGACATTTTATAGGTACATTGAGAATTGCTAATTTCCCCGGGGGAGCTTTCATTGATGCTGTGTGCATAGTTATGAGTAATAAGCTGAACACGATTCTGACATTTACCGATTTTGGGGCTACAGGTCCCTATCTTGGACAGATGGAGGCTGCGATCAAACGGGAGTCTGCCAGCGCCTGCGTGATACACCTGCAGTCTGATGCGCCTGCATGCAATCCGAAGTCTGCCGGATATCTGCTGGCAGCGCTTGCGAATCAGTTTGATGAGGCCGTGTTTTTGTGTGTTGTGGATCCCGGGGTCGGCAGTGAGCGCTGTCCTCTGGTCATCGAGTCACAGGGGCAGTGGTTTGTCGGACCGGACAACGGCCTTTTTGCACCGCTCTATCAACAGCGCGATGAGATGCGAATTTACCGCATATTGCAACCGCCGCTGGGCGACTCTGAAACCTTTCATGGGCGTGATCTGTTCGCCAGTGTGTCTGCAAAAATATTGAATAAACAATATGTTACAATGGAAAATAAAAGTAAATTAGATGTAGGGTCCGGGTGGAAGAAGGATCTCAATGAGATTATCTATGTCGATCATTTTGGAAACTTGTTCACCGGTTTGCGCGGTTGTTTGGTGCAGCATTCCGCCAGGGTGCATATTGCGGGCAGAGAACTCTCCTGGGCACCCAGATTTGATGCCGTCGCACAGGGAGAGGCTTTCTGGTATGTCAACTCTTGTGGATTGATTGAGATAGCCGTAAACGGGGGGAGAGCCGACATGATGTTTGCAAAATATAGAAATGAAATCATAAAAACAATATAACAATATGAAAAATAATAAAAAACTAGGGATAAATCTATCGCGTATATGGCGTTTAGGCTTGCAACTCCTGTTAGTAGTGGCGATTATTGTCGGTGTCAATCTGTGGCGCACCAGGGATGCGGCTTCCGGCCCGCCACCGCCATTGGCCGCCACCATGCTGGATGGCGCCAGCTTTGATCTAAAAGAGCATCTTGGCAAACCACTGTTTGTGCATTTCTGGGCGGAGTGGTGTCCGATTTGTTCGCTGGAGGAGGGCAGTATAGAGTCTCTCTCCGGGGATTACGCCATGATCACCATAGCCATGTCATCCGGTGATGATGATGCGGTGCGGGCGTACATGCATCAGAACAACTTGAGTTTCAAGGTGATCAATGACGAGAGTGGCCACATTGCACAGCAGTGGGGAGTCCATGCGGTTCCGGCAACATTCATACTTGATGCAGCAGGAGATATCCGCTTCGTCGAGATGGGCTACAGCAGCAGGCTCGGGTTGATGCTAAGACATTGGCTTGCAGAAAAATAAAGTTTGCAGTTGGCAGTTAGCAGTAGGCAGTAAAACAAGAAAAGAAAGTTGGCAGCCTTCAGTTTGCAGTAGGCAGCAAAAACAACAAAATAATATCTGCAGTTGGCAAAGATCTGATTAGACTTTTGCCAACTGCCAACTGCCAACTGCCAACTGCCAACTGAAGACTGCTAACTCTCTTTTTAATCCTCCCCGATCACCCGCTCCTCGCGTGGTGCAGTCAGCAGCTTCTCGGCTTCAATGTCATTGCGTGCAAAAATCATGCGCACACTTTCGATCTCATCGCTCAGCTGGCGTTGTTCACGCACGTAGACCTTGGCCTCCTTATAGGAGGGGAATGTTTGCAGGTGATCCAGCTTGCGGGGTTTTTCCTGGATCCGGTAGACGAAGTAGGGCATGAGGTGTCATCCATTGAATTGAATCATTCAATTCTACGACACCGCGATGAATGAATAAACAGGCAATTTAAACGGCTTCTGATAACATGCTGATTTTATTTATGCGGGAATCACTATGATTCGAGTAGCAGTCGCCGGTGCAGCCGGCCGGATGGGCAAGACCCTCATAGAAGCCGTCAATAATCATCAATCCATGATCCTGGGAGCAGCGACAGAACGTGAAGGCAGCAGCCTCATTGGCGTTGATGCCGGTGAATTGGCTGGTATCGGTAAACTGGGTGTTTCAGTGAGTGCTGCTCTTGCTGATGTCGTTGAAGATTTTGATGTGGTGATCGATTTCACGGCCCCGGTGGCGACATTTCAGCATCTGGATGTTTGTGAAGCGCATGCAAAAAAGATGGTTATTGGAACGACCGGCTTTGATGATGCAGGCAAACAGCGCATTCAGGCTGTTGCAGACAAGAACGGAATCATGTTTGCACCGAACATGAGTGTCGGTGTCAATCTCTGCTTTAAACTCCTCGATGTGGCGGCGCGTGTCATGGGAGAGGACTCTGATATCGAGATCATCGAGGCGCACCATCGCCACAAGGTTGATGCACCCTCAGGCACAGCACTGCGTATGGGTGAAGTGGTTGCCGATGCCCTGGGGCGGAATCTGGAAGAGGTTGCTGTCTATGGCCGTGAAGGCATCACGGGTGAGCGTGACAGCAACACCATTGGCTTTGAAACCATCCGCGCCGGTGATGTCGTCGGTGAACATACGGTGTGGTTCGCACAGGATGGCGAGCGCGTCGAGATCACCCACAAGGCATCCAGCAGAATGACCTTCGCCAATGGCGCCGTGCGCGCCGCACACTGGCTGATGCAGCAGGATCCAGCGCTTTACGATATGCAGGATGTATTGGGTTTGAGGTGAATTATTCGATACCGTGCAGGGTCGGGATCCGCCTTTCAGGTCTGTAGGGTGGCATAAGCGAAGCGCATCCCACCATTCTCTGGTGCAATGCGCTCCGCTTATTGACACCCTACAATGTTGGAATATGGGAACGAGTGAACCTAAAACCTAAAACCTAAAACCTAAAACCTAAAACCTAAAACGTAAAACCTCCCCACCTAAAACCTCCCCACCTAAAACCTCCCCAACGTTATTCTTTTGTGAAGATTTTCCCCTGATTGATGGTCTATC
>JAYELV010000258.1:0-3866 GCA_034717755.1 Pseudomonadota bacterium
GAGTTTCTCGAGGATCTCATGGGCATGATGGATCAGCTGTTCAGCTTCATGTCTGTCTGTCATACCCGCAAAGGCCTTGACGTCTGCTCCGGCAATAAAGCCGCTTGTTTTGCTGGAGAGAATCACCAGGCCGACGGGGTTGTGCTGGGAGATGGAGAGCAGCTGATGATCCAGCTCCTCGAGCATCTCTTTGCTGAGAATGTTGGCGCTGGAGTGTTGCATATCCACATGCAGCCAGGCGATGTTGTGTGCATCGATCTCAAAGTTCCAGTTATTCATCTGCTTCGCCTCCATTCTGCTCACTTCCGGCTTGATCATCATTGGTGATCCACATGGCGCCGCCCTGTCCGCCGCCGATACACAGGCTGGCGATGCCGTTCTTAGCCCTGTGGCGCTTCAGTATATGCGCCAGGTGCAGCACGATGCGTGCGCCGGATGCGCCCACAGGGTGTCCCATGCTGACAGCGCCACCATCGACATTCAGACGGTCGCAGGGTATCTCGCCAAATGCCTGTTCGTGGTCCAGTTCCTCGCGGCAAAATTGGGCATCCTCCCATGCAATCCGGCATGCCAGCACCTGGGCGGAGAAGGCTTCGTTGATCTCCCAGTAGTTGATGTCGCTGGAGTTCAGTGCATTGCGCTCGAGCAGCGGCGCCATGGCGTATACCGGACCCAGTCCCATTTGTGCAGGGTCGAGTCCGGCCCATTGCACATCGCGGATACGCGCCAGCACCGGAAGCTGATAGTGTTCAACAGCATCTGCAGATGCCAGCAGCAGCATGGCCGCACCATCGCTGATCTGGGCGCTGTTGCCGGCGGTGACGCTGCCAAATTTCCGATCGAATACGGGTTTCAGCTTTGCCAGGCTTTCCACTGTGGAGTCGCGCCGCAGTCCATCGTCCTGTTGATAGAGTGTGCCGTCATCGGCATAGAGGGGAGCCAGCTCCTCGAGATAGCCGTTGTCGATGGCGCCGCCAAGGCGCAGGTGGCTCTTGCTCGCATACTGATCCATCATCGTGCGGCTAATACCAAAGCGGTCGGCAAGAATCTCCGCGGTCTGCCCCATGCTCAGTCCGACCACCGGATCGGTCAGCCCGCGCAGCAATCCGATCACCGGTGTCAGGTGTCTGCCACTGAGCTTTGTGAGCTGCTTGAGGCGAGCGCTGATGGATGAGGCGCGGTTCCACTCCGCCAGCCAGTTGACCATCAGCGGGTTCAGCAGCACCGGGCTGTGGCTCATTGATTCGCTTCCCCCTGCCAGCACCAGATCGGCGCGGCCACTGCTAATATCTATGGCTGCGCAGTCAAGCGCCTGCATGCCGGAAGCGCAGTTGCGCTGTACTGTCCACGCCGTCACCTTGTGTCCGCACCCAAGGCGCAGCGCCACCACGCGAGCAATGTTGGCTTCGTCAGGTCCTGGTGAGACGCAGCCGAGGATCACCTCATCCAGCTGCGAGGCGGCAAACGGCTGACGGCTCAGCAGGGCGCGGCCTGCGGCAACGGCAAGATCCGAAGCATGAAAAGGCCCCGGCTTGCCACGCGCCTTCAGGAACGGCGTGCGCGCGCCATCGACGATATAGACGGGTTTTTCCTGAAGCATGTTTCGTGGTTTCATTTTGTCTCCTTCTCATATCTCTCTCTGTTTTTATGTTAGAGAGGTTTTAGGTTTAGGAAAGTTTTAGGTGTTAGGTTTTAGGTTTTAGGTGGGTTGACTTAAAACCTAAAACTTAAAACTTAAAACCTCCCTAATACCTTTCAAAACTATCCACTGCTATCACCCGGCTGCGCATCTCTTCCAACTGCAGCAGCTCTTTCAACTGCTGATCATCGATCAATTCCTCTGCATGGGCCGATTGAATTATCTCCTCTGCTGTAGCGCCTTGCAGACGCCCCTCCTTGTACGCATGATTGATGCTCTTTTCGACAGCATCCAGTTTCACAGACAATTCGAGTGCTGTTTCGAGCTGGCCAACAGGCTCATCACTATCAGTGGTGATGAAGATGCCATCAGTGAGCCGGTCACGCGCGTCAGAGGGCTCAAGTAACAATCTTGCTGCTTTGCTGTCGAGGTCATCATCCGCTTCATGAAAGGGGCAGCCTGTGGGGAATACCAGCAGGCGCAGCATCCATGCCAGCGGCCTCAGCGGCAGGTTGCGAAACAGGGAGCGCAGGCTCTGCTGCATGTTGTAGAGGCTCTGCTGCATGGCCCAGTGCAGCAGCGGCAGATCATCCTCCTGCCGGCCTTCATCATGGAAGCGCTTGAGTACCGCTGAGGAGAGATAGAGTTCACTCAACAGATCGCCAAGACGGGCAGAGAGGCGCTCCTTGCGTTTGAGTTCTCCGCCCAGGGTCATCATCGATACATCGGCGCAGAGTGCGAATGCCGCACTCATCCAGTTGAGGCGCTGATAATAGGCTCTCTCGATGGTTGCTTCGGCCGGAGTCTTCGACAGGCGGCCGCGCGTCATCCCGAGGAGCAATGAACGGGCGATGTTTGCAACCATGTATCCGGCATGTCCGAGCAGGGCATGATCGAAGGATTTGAGGGCCTTCTCCTGATCCTCTTCGGCAACTGCCTGGAACTCTTTTAATACCCAGGGATGACTGCGGATGGCGCCCTGCCCGAAGATGATCATGGAGCGCGTCAGAATATTCGCTCCCTCGACGGTGATGCTGATCGGAATTGCCTGGTAGGTGCGCCCCGTCAGGTTGGAGGGGCCGAGGCAGATGCCGCTGCCGCCCTGTATGTCCATGGCGTCATTGGTAATGCGGCGATAGTGCTCCGTAAGGTGATATTTGACGATTGCGGTGACGACCGAGGGCTTTTCACCAAGGTCGATGCCACTGAGCGTCAATTGACGCGCCGCGTCTGCCTGGTAGGTGTAGCCGGCGATGCGAGCGAGCGCCTCCTGGATGCCTTCGAACTTGCCGATCGGCAGGTTGAACTGGCGGCGAATGCGCGCATAGGCGCCGCTATAGCGTGCAGCAGACTTTGCTGCGCCTGTGGCCAGTGACGGCAGCGAGATACCGCGTCCTTCCGCCAGAGATTCGACCAGCATCTTCCACCCCTGACCGATGCCATCTTCCCCGCCAATGATCTGTTCCAATGGCACAAACACGTCGTGGCCGCGGTTGGGGCCATTCTGAAATGGAATATCCAGAGGGATATGACGCTCTCCAATCTCAACACCGGGGGTTTTCCCGGGGATGAGAGCCACGGTGATGCCGCGTGACTCCTGTTCACTCAGAATGTGGTCGGGATCATAGAGTTTGAAGGCCAGACCGATGATGCTCGCAATCGGACCCAGGGTGATATATCGCTTTTCCCAATTGAGTCGAACACCAAGAGTCTGTTTGCCGTTCCAGGTGCCGTGGCACACAACTCCTGTGTCAGGTATCGCTCCGGCATCTGATCCTGCTTTTGGCCCGGTGAGGGCAAAGCAGGGTATCTCTACGCCTGTTGCAAGCTTTGGCAGATAGCGCTGCTTTTGTGCTTGCGTACCATAGTGAAGCAGCAGCTTTCCCGGCCCCAGTGAGTTTGGCACCATGACAGTCACGGCAGCAGTGATGCTGCGGCTGGCGAGTTTCATGACGATCTGGGAGTGGGCGAATGCGGAAAACTCCAGACCGCCGTAGGTTTTTGGAATGATGATGCCGAAAAAGCGTTGTTGCTTCATGTACTCCCAAACTTCTACTGATAAATCATGCTCTTCATGTGTAATCTTCCAGTCATTTATCATATCGCAGAGGGTTTCCAGCGGGCCATTCATAAAGGCCTGCTCTTCGGCGGAGAGCGTCGCAGAGGGTACGCTAAGCAGCTGCTGCCAGTCGGGTTTGCCGGAGAAGAGCTCACCATCCCACCACAC
>JAYELV010000258.1:3966-7818 GCA_034717755.1 Pseudomonadota bacterium
TATCGCAGAGGGTTTCCAGCGGGCCATTCATAAAGGCCTGCTCTTCGGCGGAGAGCGTCGCAGAGGGTACGCTAAGCAGCTGCTGCCAGTCGGGTTTGCCGGAGAAGAGCTCACCATCCCACCACACCGTGCCGGCGTCCAGCGCCTGCTGCTCAGTCGTCGACAGGGGAGGCAGCACCTTGCGAAACTGACGCAGCAGCGGTGCGCTGATCAGGCGTAGACGCACAGGTTTGGCGCCCCATAGAATCAGAAACAGCAGTGCGCCGATGCTGATGAGGGCAATAGCGGCAGGTGACAGCAGCTGTCCGGCAATCAGTATGGCGACAACAAAGGTGGTGGTGATTACCCACCACTGCAGAGCTGCTTCACGATAAGCCAGAACCCAGTAAATAGCGATCAGACTGACGATAACAATAGCCGTAGCCATAGATCTCCTCCTCAGGAGGACGACTTTGATTTCTCTTCTTGTTCAGGCATCCTCTCTTTAAGTATAGACAATATTGAATACGAATTATTACAAGATAGCTGAGTTTATATGGGCGTCAAAGAGATTGGGTAATTATTAAACGGCAATATAAACAGCAATATAGATAATATAATTAAAGTAAAGAATTTCATTGTAGGGCGCAATAAACGTAGCGTATTGCACCAGCAATAAGGCGTATTTGTCATTGCGAGGAGTGGAACGACGCGGCAATCCGGATTGTTATGATTTCGTGATACATGCAAAACCGTTCTGCATTATGATGAATCATCGAACAAGAGAATCTTTCTGAATGAACAAGCAGATACTCATCATCGAGGATGACGAAGATATTGCCGAATTGATTCGCCTGCATCTGGCGGACCTCGGCCATGAGATCATGGTTTGCCACGATGGCAAGGCGGGGTGGAAGCGTTATCAGCAGTGCCAATGTGACCTGGTGATTCTGGATCTGATGCTGCCGCGCATGGACGGGCTTGAGGTGTGTAAGCGTATCCGCGCCGAGGGCAGCAGTTATACGCCAATCCTGATGCTGACTTCGAAATCATCCGAGATGGACCGGGTGCTGGGGCTGGAGCTCGGGGCTGATGACTATCTGACCAAGCCGTTCAGCCTGATGGAGCTGCTGGCTCGCGTCAAGGCGCTGCTGCGCCGTACCGATGCGATGAGCGGAGTGGCCACTGGATCAAAGAAATATCTCTTCAGGGGATTGCAGATTGACACCGGAAGCCGCGAAGTCGTGCGTGACGACAAGCTGCTGGAACTGACGCCCAGGGAGTTTGATCTGCTGCTCTATTTCGCCTCCCATCCCGGCGAGGTATTCAGCCGTATGCAGTTGTTGGAAGAGGTATGGGGTTATAACCACGAGGGTTATGAGCATACGGTGAATTCACATATCAACCGGCTGCGGGGCAAGCTCGAACCCGATCCGGCCAAACCCACCTACATCAAAACAGCCTGGGGCGTTGGCTACCAGTTCATGGCTGAAGCACAATGAGATTTTTCCACAGCGCCTTTCAATCGCTCTACGCTAAACTTGCGCTGGCATTGAGTGTCGTTTTGATCGGCGTCGGATTGCTCTACATGCTTTTCTCGCTGGTGATGCTCGATCGGCTCGATCAAAAAGTGCAGCAGCAGCTCAATCGAAACCTGGCGGCGGGCCTGGTGCAGGATCAGCGTATCGTGCATGACGGCAACATCGATCACAAAGCGATGAAGCATACCTTCATGCAGTACATGGTCATCAATCCGGCGATCGAAATCTACTATCTCGATTTGCAGGGCAGGATACTCTCCTATTCGGCGGATCCCGGCGTGGTCAAGCGCAACAGCGTCAGCCTGGACTCCATTCATGCATTTCTCGATGGCAAGCCGATGTTTCCACTGCTCGGTGATGATCCGCGTTCCCATGAACGGCAGAAGCCTTTTTCGGTTACGCCGATACCTGATGCCGAGCATCCTCAAGGCTATCTCTACGTGGTGCTGCAGGGCGAGGAGTATACGGCAGCCTATCAACTGCAGAGTCAGCGTTATCTGCTGGTATTGGGCGGCGCGGCCCTGGCGGGAAGCCTGCTGTTGGGTTTGCTAACCGGACTGTTTATTTTCAACCGCCTCACGCGGCGGCTGAATTCGCTGCAGCAGCGGGTTACAACTTTTGCGAAGTCTGATTTTCACACTACGGATCTGTTTCATGCTGATCCGTCCATGCAGGGGGATGAGATCGATCGTCTTGAAGCGCAGATTGCCCGGATGAGCGGCCATATTGCGCGGCAATGGTCCACACTGAAACACAATGACCGGGCGCGGCGGCAGATGTTTGCCAGCATCTCCCATGACCTGCGCACGCCGCTGGCATCTATACAGGGCTACCTTGAAACGGTGATGCTCAAACAGCAGCAGCTCAACGATGAGCAACTTGGCCACTACCTGGGCATCGCTTTGAAACAGACGCACCGGCTGCAGAAGCAGATCGAGCAGTTGTTCGAATATGCGCGCCTGGAGGCCAATGAGAGGCAGCTGAAAGTTGAAGATTTTTCCATACTCGAGCTGGTTTATGATGTCGTCAACAAGTTCAGCATCAGGGCGCAGCAGCAGGAGATACGACTTTGTGTCGAGGAGAGTGCCGAGAATCTGCATGTGATCGCCGATATCGGCCTGGTCGAGTCGCTGCTGGATAATCTGATCGACAATGCCTTGCAGCACACGCCTGCTGCGGGAGAGATAAGGGTCAACGTTGGCGGAGGCGGCAAGCAGGTCGTGATCAGCGTGTCAGATAATGGCCCGGGAATCCCGAAGTCGCAGCGCTCAAGGGTATTCGATCACTTTTTTCGGGCGGACAACACAAGCCGCAGCGACGACCACGCGGGACTCGGTCTGGCGATAGTGAAAAAGATTATCGAGATGCATCGGCAGCAGATCCGGATTGGGACTCCAGCGGGAGGCGGCGCTGCATTTGCATTTACCCTGCAGCCAGGAGGTGCGACATAATTATAAGAGCAGGGCGAAATTGTAGGAGCGGTCATCTGACCGCGATATTCCGCCACCCATCGCGGTCAGATGACCGCTCCTACACTTGGATTTGGCATCTGTTGTAGGAGCCGCCTTTCGGCAGCGATTTGCTGAATTGCCTTCGCAGATGGATCTGTCGTAGTATGTAGAAAAAACTCAAGGAGAGTAACTTTGAAAGGATGCAATCAACACCCTCATGCCAAACATTTACGCAAAGGTCGTTATAGTGAAAGCGGCCGTATCTACCTGATCACAACCACCACGCATATGAGGCATCACTGGTTTGATAATGTGATGTCTGGCAGACATGTAGTTCGCGCACTTCAAAGAGCCGATGGCCATGCTGAGACGCTGGCATATGTCCTAATGCCTGATCACCTGCATTGGCTGATGCAACTTGGTGAAAATTCAAATTTGTCTGCGGTCGTCAGGTCAATCAAATCAGCTAGCTCCCGTACATTAAATGTATCACTTGGGCGGACAGGGAGAATCTGGCAATCCGGTTATCACGATCATGCGTTAAGGAGTGATGAGGATGTGAAGCATATTGCAAGATATGTGGTTGCAAATCCTTTACGTGCCGGGTTGGTTGATTCAATTGGAGATTATTCTTTATGGGATGCCATGTGGTTGTAATACGTGGTCATAAGACCGCTCCCACAATTGGGGGTGATGCCAATCGTAGGAGCTGCCTTCCGGCTGCGATGAAAGCTTGCAATGACATCGCGGTCAGAAGACCGCTCCCACAATTGGGGGTGATGCCAATCGTAGGAGCTGCCTTCCGGCTGCGATGAAAGCTTGCAATGACATCGCGGTCAGAAGACCGCTCCCACAGTTGGGGGAAATGCGAATCGTGGGAG
>JAYELV010000258.1:7918-10679 GCA_034717755.1 Pseudomonadota bacterium
AAGACCGCTCCCACAATTGGGGGTGATGCCAATCGTAGGAGCTGCCTTCCGGCTGCGATGAAAGCTTGCAATGACATCGCGGTCAGAAGACCGCTCCCACAGTTGGGGGAAATGCGAATCGTGGGAGAATTTTTCGGCCGGCTGCGATTGATCCGCCTCACCAGCCGATCTCTTTCGCAGTCACTGGCCCAATCATGCAGCTCTTCAATGAGGCGGGCATCTTTACCTTCTCCTCACTCAACGGAATACGCCCGGCCATAATTTCTGCCCTGCTTTGCGGATAGAGGGGTTGCTTGCCGGGATCGGCAAAACCCTGCGGATATTGCGCCAGCAGAGTTGCATAGTCATACTTGTCCGAGGCTCCGAGGGTGTGCAGCAGCTCATGCGTCATCACCACAAGATTTCGTGAACGCATGCTGCGAGCAGCAAACACACGCGAGATACTAATGCGGCTTTTTTGCAGACCAAACGAGTTCTCAAGCGTTCCCTGTTGATCGCCCTGCGCGAAATACTCGATAAACAGCCGGATGTCGGGGCGCGGCCCCTGATAGGTGTCGACCCGCCAGGCCCACCAGCGCATCTTCAGGCTCCACAGGGCAATCAGTAGCGGATTTTCGTCGACAGCGGGTGTTGCCGGCGGCGGTGTCGTTACCTCGTCGGCCAGTTGCAGTGCAATGGGTCGCTCGATGGCAATGCCATGGCGTTTTGCCTCACTCCGCATAAAGCGGTTAATGGGTGAGAAATCTTTTGGCGTAAGTCTGCTGATGCGATCGGCGCTAACTTGACTGCCGTCGCCATTGAGCGGATAGATGACGATCCATAACGGATGATCCCAGTCGGTGGTGCGCTTGATTCCCAGCCAGGTGTTGATGGAAACCACGGCCAGGATAATCAGCAAAATGGTGATGCGGATATTGCGAAAGGTGATGTTCATAGGGTTATTTCGCAGTCAGAAGACCGCTCCCTCGGATTGGAATGGCATGATATCGCGGTCAGAAAACTGCTCCCACGGATTGGAATGACATGAATTTCGTAACTTCTCAATAAGTCCGTGCATTCTTTGAATCTGCGCAGGGTTGGGGGCAGCCTTTCAGGGACGCGTGAATACATCCCTGTAAGCTCTGATAAAACATCCCTGTTTTATACAGCCCTGAAAGGCAACCCCCAACCCTACTTTCCTGCACGGGGTTATTGAGAAATTACTGAATTTCATCTCAACCTGCCGATATTTTCAATTTTGATGCGCCACTCGTTTGGGCCGATTTCATGAATCGACTCTCCTCTGGCATCGACTGCGACGGTGACCGGCATCTCCACCACCTCAAACTCGCGCATGGCCTCCATACCAAGCTCTTCAAAAGCAACCACGCGTGATGACTTGATCGCCTTTGACACCAGGTAGGCTGCGCCGCCGACAGCCATCAGGTAGACCGCCCCATGCTGTCTGATGGATTCACGTGCAGCGGCGCCACGTTCGGCTTTTCCCACCATGCCGATGAGTCCCAGCTGGTCCAGCATCATGTCGGTGAACTTGTCCATGCGGGTTGCAGTCGTCGGTCCGGCGGGGCCAACGGCTTCATCACCAACCGGGTCGACCGGGCCGACATAGTAGATAAAACGGTTGTTGAAATCGACACCCTCAGGCAGCGGTTCACCTGCCTCGAGCAGCTGCTGGATACGTTTGTGGGCGGCATCCCGCCCTGTCAGCAGCCTGCCGTTCAGCAGCAGCCGCTCTCCGGCTTTCCAGGTGGCGATCTCCTCGCGGGTGATGCTGTTGAGGTCGACCTGCCTTGCGCTAGTATCTGCTTTCCACACAACCTCCGGCCATTCACTTCTCGTCGGTGGTGTAAGCACCGCAGGCCCTGATCCGTCGAGTGTGAATTCGATGTGCCGGGTTGCGGCGCAATTGGGAATCAGCGCAACCGGCAGCGATGCGGCATGGGTGGGGAAGTCGTTGATCTTGATGTCCAGTACCGTGGTGAGACCGCCCAGCCCCTGTGCGCCGATGCCGAGCGCATTGACCCTGTCAAATATTTCCAGGCGCAACTCCTCCTTGCGGTTGGCCGGTCCGCGTTGCTGCAGTTCATGAATGTCGATGGGCTCCATCAGCGCCTCCTTGGCAAGCAGCATCGCCTTTTCGGCAGAGCCGCCGACGCCGATGCCGAGCATTCCCGGAGGGCACCAGCCTGCGCCCAGCTGAGGAACGGTCTCCACTACCCAGTCGCTGAGTGAATCGCTGGGATTCAGGATCTTGAAGCGTGACTTATTCTCCGAACCTCCGCCCTTGGCTGCCAGTTTGATCTCCAGTTTGTCGCCCGGAGTGAATTCGGTGTGAATGATCGCGGGGGTATTGTCGCCGGTATTTTTGCGCGCTCCCAGCGGGTCGCTGACCATCGAGGCGCGCAGCAAATTATCGGGATCTGTATAGGCGCGTCTTACCGCTGCGTTGATCATTGCATTGACATCGGTGTCTGTCTCCCAGCGCACCCCCATGCCCACCTTCAGGAACACCACCACCAGTCCGGTATCCTGGCAGATCGGTCGCTGTCCCTCGGCGCACATGCGCGAGTTATACAGAATTTGCGCCATGGCATCTTTGGCTGCCGCTGACTGCTCCTTCTCCCAGGCTTGTGTCAGAGCATGGATATAATCTGTAGGATGATAGTAGGAGATGAATTGCAGCGCATCTGCAATCGAGTCGATAAAATCAGCTTTGGTGATGGTTGTCATGAGAGACTTGTCCGCAATAGGTTGTCTATAA
>JAYELV010000259.1:0-10674 GCA_034717755.1 Pseudomonadota bacterium
GGGCTGACGTATCTTAACCAGCTGCGTACCGGGGCGGGAATGACGATGCTGCAGCAGCAGCCTGCATTGACCAGAGCGGCAAAAAATCACGCCGATTATCTGGCGAATAATCACTGGAGAGATGATCAGCAGCCACTCCATTCGGCGCATACGGAGGAGCCTGGCGGCAGCTTCTTCACCGGCGAAAAAGTGGCGCAGCGCGTGCAGCATAGTGGCTATCCCCATGGTGAAGTTCTGGAAAATGTCAGTCAGGGATATGCTGATCGTCAGATGCGCACCGCAATTGATGGACTCATGGGCGCGATCTATCACCGCTTTACCTTTTTGAATTTTGCCGTGGACGAAATAGGCATTGGCGCACAGGATGGAGTACAGGTTTTCAACCTCGGGCGTTCAGATTTGCGGGAAGTCTGTACGCAAGCAGGCAGTGAAGCGCTGTTCACCCCGCCTGTCTATTGCCTCGACAAACTCGTCAAGGGCAGTTTTCATGCCAATTTGTGCCGTCAAATTCCACCACGTGCGTTCTACCAGGAGCCATGGCATGAGACCTGCTCGAACGGCGCGCGTCTCGATGCAGATTATATGAGGGAGTTCTGCCGGCAACCTCCTGTGTCAGCGCTGCAGCAGGGGCCGGGGCGTTATTACACTCTTTGTAACGGCCAACGCAAGGTGCGCAAGGGGTGGTTTGATCAACTCTGCACCAGCCCTCCCGCTGCAGCACGATATCGCCAAAGCGGACGCTATTACACAATATGTGACAGCAATACCCGCGTGAGTGAAAACTGGTACAGAGATGCGTGCGCGCAGGCGCCGGAGACAGCCCTCTACAAGGAGTCGGCGAGTTACCAGCTGTTTTGCTTGAATAGCCCGCGCAAGCTACGCCCTGAATTCCTTCGGCAGCAGTTGGCCGAGAGGCAATTGCAGAATCCCGAAGTGGTTTTATGGCCGGCGGATGGCGCCGTGGATATCCCTCCGGCATTCTTTGAGGAGGAGCCGGACCCACTGCCTGACTTCTCTGTCTCCGGCTATCCGCTTTCGATCCAGGTCAATCCTGCAGTGTGGAAAAAAGCTTCGCTGGTGAGCTTTATGTTGTATCAAAAGAGTGGGGATGAGTGGGTCAGTGTCGATATTCTGCCTCCGATGACCAGTTCCAACGATCCTAATGGCAAATTTAGCGAGCACCAGTTCGCACTCTTTCCAGTGGCGAGGCTGCAGTGGAAAAGTCACTACAAGGCGGTTGCCGAGATGAAGCTGGATGGTGAGCGACGTCATCTCGAGTGGTCTTTCACCACCCGTGACCCGGGTGGAGAGTTGATTGACCTGAGTGCGAAAACTGTGCCGCACAGGCTCAACATCAACCGGGACTATATTCTCTACTGGCCTGTACGCCATGGGGCGCATCGTCCGCAGACCAGCGAAGTGGGAACCCGGTATCTTCAGGGGACGGATATGCAGTTGACGATTATTGATCCCGACACCGTCAAATTACGCGTGCAGGCGGATGTATGCGCAAAGGTCGGTGTGGAGTTCTCCCGTGATCGCAAGGCGGAGTTTCAATTGGTTGGGTGTCGATAATGTAACTTCTCATAAAGTCCGTGCATTTCGCGGTCAGAAGACCGCTCCCACAGTTCATTGTGGCGTCGAATGTGGGAGTGGTCTTCTGACCGCGATACAAATGCGATAGCATTTTACTCACATGCACGGGATGATTGAGAAGTTACTCGATAATTAATCGTAATTCAGAGGAGAGCAGAATGAAAAAAATAACCATCATCGGCGCAGGCCGTGTAGGAGAGACCAGTGCGCAGATTCTCGCCGAGCAGGAGTTATGCAGTGAGGTCGTCCTCATCGATATCCGTGAGGATGCGCCCCAGGGAGTGGCGCTGGATATCTATCAGACAGCGCCTTTTTTTGATTTTGACACCATTGTCACCGGTAGCAACGATCCCGCCGCCATGCAGGACTCCGATCTGGTAGTGATTACCGCCGGTGTGCCGCGTAAGCCGGGAATGTCCCGTTCGGATGTGCTGCACACCAATATCGCCATTCTGGATGCTATTCTGGATGATGTAATGCGTTTTGCGCCGCACTGCATGCTGCTGCTGGTGAGCAACCCGGTGGATATTCTGACCTACCATGCATGGAAGCGCACAGGCTGGGAGCGCTCGCGTATTCTTGGCCAGGCGGGTGTGCTGGACTCCTCGCGCATGGCGGCATTCATCGCTATGGAGACGGGCTTCTCTGCGCGTGATATCACCACCATAGTACTCGGGGGGCATGGTGATACCATGGTGCCTCTGCCGCGTTTCTGCACCATCAACGGCATTCCTGTGTCGCATTTTATCGATGATGACAGTATGCAGAAAATTATCGACAGAACCCGCTCAGGTGGCGCCGAGATCCTGGCGCTGCGTAAGAACTCCAGCGCCTATGGCGCCCCGGGTGCATCTGTGGCTATCATGGTGGATGCCATCAGCCACAACCGCAGGCGCATCCTGCCAACTGTCGCGATTCTCGAGGGTGAGTATGGTGAAGCCGGTCTTGCGATGGGTGTTCCCTGCGTGCTCTCCAGCGACGGTATCGAGAGGATTATCGAAATGCCGCTGAATGAAGACGAGCAGCAGCTGTTTCGCGATTCCTCCGCAGCAGTAAGAGCGGATATCGAACGGCTCGATGGCTGAGACGAAACAGCAGCTCTAAATGTGAGGGAGACTCACCACGAAGATCACGAAGGTCTTTTGGGTACAGTTGATTCTTCGTGCTCTTCGTGTGCTTCGTGGTAAAAGTCTTTTAAGATGCTGACACTCTATTAGCGCCTTGAAATTACTGCAAGCGAAATGGACAAACTGAAGATGATTTGTAAATCAGGTAGAATAGAACTCTTTTTCATTGCGAGGGCTGAGTCATGTCTGACACAGTGACCCTGACAGATAATACAAGCGGAAAATCCATCGAGCTGCCCATCCAGCGTGGAAGCGAGGGTCCCGGGGCGATCGATATCTCCACACTCTATCGCGAGACCGGTCTGTTTACCTATGACCCGGGTTTCGTTGCCACTGCAAGCTGTCACAGTGCAATCACCTATATCGACGGTGAAGCAGGGATTCTGCGATACCGCGGCTATCCGATCGAGCAGCTGGCGGAGCGCTGCACCTTCATGGAGGTTGCGCATCTGCTGATTTGCGGTGAATTGCCCGGTGCGGAGAAGCTTGTTGAATTTCAGTCAACGATTCACGAGCACATGATGATCAATGAATCGCTGACTAAATTCTTCCAGGGTTTTCGCTACGACTCGCATCCGATGGCGATGATGGCCGGAGTGGTGTCGTCGCTGTCCGCCTTCTACCACGACACCCTCGACATCGAAAATCCCGAACACCGCGCAGATGCAGCCCAGCGCATGATTGCCAAGGTCGCGACGATCGCAGCGGCCTCTTACAAGCGCAACATCGGCGAGCCTTTCATCTATCCGCAGAATCACTTGCACTACTGTGACAACCTGCTGCACATGATGTTCGCCACACCTTGCGGCCCTTATGAGAGTGACCCGGTTGCTGTACGCGCACTGAATATTCTCTTTATCCTGCATGCGGACCATGAGCAGAATGCAAGCACTTCGACCGTGCGGCTGGCAGCAAGTTCCGGCGCCAATCCCTACGCCTGTATCGCAGCAGGCGTCACCTCCCTGTGGGGGCCGGCTCACGGCGGGGCAAATGAAGCGGTGCTGAAGCAGCTCGATGAGATCGGCAGCAGGGACAATATTCCCAAATATATCGCCCGCGCCAAGGACAAGGATGATCCGTTTCGTCTCATGGGCTTCGGCCACAGGGTCTACAAAAACTACGACCCCCGCGCCAAGATTATCCGCCAGGTTGCCCACGAAGTGCTGGAGACTTACCAGGGCAGGGACAGGCGCATGTTCGATCTGGCCCTTGAGCTTGAAGAGATCGCGCTCAAGGATGAATACTTCGTCGAGCGCAAGCTCTATCCTAACGTCGATTTCTACTCAGGTATGATCTACCATGCACTGGGAATCCCGCGCAATATGTTGACGGTGATGTTCGCCGTCGCCAGGACGGCTGGCTGGGTATCGCACTGGATGGAGATGATGAGTGATCCTGTAAAGCGTATCGGACGCCCCCGTCAGGTCTATGACGGCGCCGTCAAACGTGATTATGTGCCGATGGATCAGCGCTAAAATTTCTTAACCACGGAAGACACGGACAACACGGAAAAGAGTAACTCCTCAATAATCCCGTGCATGTGAGTAAAATGCTATCGCATTTGTATCGTGGTCAGAAGACCACTCCCACATTTGACGCCACATTGAGCTGTGGGAGCGGTCTTCTGACCGCGAATTGCACGGGACTATTGAGAAGTTACGGAAAAGGTAACTTCTCAATACCCCGATGTGAATGCCATCAATGCGTAGGGCGCAATAAACGAAGCTTCCGCGTCCTGCTCACGCCCCTCACCTACGTCCATGGTCGCTTCCGGCATCCTGCCTCTGGCGACACTGATACTTCCTGTATGACGTAGGCGACAGAGCATTGCGCCGCATGAGAAAGGTGCAATGCGCTGCGCTTATTGCACCCTACAGGTTTTTCCTTGTTCTCATGCTCCTGAACGACTTATTATGTTTTTCTGCCTACTGATGACTGCATACTGCCAACTTCCTTCTCAATCATCTTCTGCAACGCTTTCAGGCTCAGCCCCCGGTCAGCCTTCCCCGTTACCGGATCTGTCGGCGGATGACGCTGGTCACCGGGTTGCAGCACCATCAGCACATACTCGGTGTCGTCAAAGTTGATGCGGAAAGCGGGGCGGCTCTCCTCTGTGCCGCGTTGAAAACTCAATTTGACATCCAGGCTTTCAAAATTTGCGTTGAGATCCATCAGGCGGAATAGCACATCCTTGGCTGAATCGCTATAGAGATAGAGCGAGACGCTGGCAAAGCGAACGGCGATTCCACGCGTCAATGGGCCGCAGAGATGCGGCTGGAATGCCGACAACAGTTCCATCAGCTTGAGTGACTTTGTTTGCAACTGCTGCAGATCGTTGCGCCCGGGGTGAAACAATTCCAGATAACTCGTCAGTGACGCTTCGATGAGCGCAAAATCGGGCAGATTCCTCTCACCGCGAACCCCGGCTGACTGTGCAGCCTTGTGCCGCGCCCACGCATAATCCAGAGTCTGCTGTTGGGCGAGTAGTTTGGCGGCTTCTGCCGCGATAAAGCGGCGCGTCTCCTCAGTGTTCATTCTATTTTCTGTCCATAACCTTCTACGGCCTTTTTAACCACAGATGCACACAGATAAACACAGATCTAGCAAGATCAGGTCTCAGACTGACGAAAAAATCTTTTACCCGGATCAAAACAGATCATCGACAGCCTTGGGTTTTTCGCTGATGCCATGAAACGTTTTTTCCGCCACCGGTGCATAGATCTTTTCGACCGTGACATCTTCATACTCATCCCGGGTTTCGCCGCCGGCGGTGTACTTGCCGGAGACTTCAATGCCGGGCGGGAGTTCGGGTTCGGTTTCCGGCATACCCTCCAGCGCTCCACGCATGTAGGTGATCCATGCGGGTAGTGCAACACGTCCACCGGTCTCCTTTTTGCCCAGGCTGAGGTGGTTGTCCTTACCGACATAGACGATGGTCACGACGGATTCGTTGTAGCCATTGAACCAGGCGTCGCGGTAGTCGTTGGTGGTTCCTGTCTTGCCGGCAATATCGGCGCGTTTTAGTGATAACGCCTTTCTGCCGGTGCCGATGCGGATGACATCTTTCATCATGGAATACATGAGGAAGCGGTTCTCTGCAGTGATCGCGATCTGTATCTCGTTTTGTGCGCGAAATACCACGCCCTGACGTCCCTGCTCGATGCGGGCGATGACGTGGGGCGTGACGCGAAAGCCGCCGTTGGCAAAGGCGCTGTAGGCCTCGGCCATTTCGTAGGGCGTCACTTCGCCGCTTCCCAGCGCCAGCGTCAAGCCCTTCGGCAGCTTATCCGTGTCGAAGCCAAAGTTGTGGATGTGTTCGCGGGCGTAATCCGTGCCGATACTGCGCAGCAGGCGAATAGAGATCAGGTTCTTGGAATATGCCAACCCCTTGCGAATCGGCGTCGGACCGCTGAATTTTTTATTGTAATTGGAAGGCCGCCAGTATCCCCCCGGCAGGTTGTCGTCGCGGATCGAGATAGGCGCATCCTGGATAATGCTGGATGGCTGGTAGCCTGCTGAAAGCGCCGCAGAGTAGATAAAGGGCTTGAAGCCCGATCCGGGCTGGCGTTTCGCCTGGGTGGCGCGGTTGAACTTGCTGTTGTAGTACTCGTATCCGCCTGTCAATGCGATCACAGCGCCGCTGTTGGGGTCGACCGAGACCAGGGCGCCCTGGGCATCTGGAATCTGCGCCAGGCGCAGGTAGGACCCATCGTCTGTTTTCACCTTTAGCAGACGCACCAGATCGCCTGGTTCGACGATTTCACTGGCCTTGCGCGGCCTGCGGTTCATTGAGTCCGGGCCGCGGTATTTTCTGGCCCATTTGAGTCCATTCCAGCCAATTATTGTGCTGGAGCCGTCAGCCAGGGCGACCTCCATGCTGTTTTTTTCAGGAAAGCCGAGCACGATTGCCGGCCGCAGTCCGGCGACATTGCCGGTTTGACGCAGAAATTGCCGGCGTTTGGCGGGGTCGCTCCAAATTTCCTGCTTCACCTTCTTCTCGGTTCCGCGGTATCCATGGCGTTTGTCATAGGTATCGAGCGCTTTGCGCAGCGCGTAGTTGGCGAGGCGCTGCAGGGAGGGGTTGATGGTCGTGTAGACGTGATAGCCGCCTGTATAGGCATTCTCACCATAGCGTTGAAGCATCTCTGCGCGCACCATCTCTCCCACGTAAGCGGCCTCGAGTTCCGCCCTGGGCGCAAAATGCCTGGCGCTGAGCGGGGATTTGACGGCGATATCCAGTTCGGCATCATTGATATATCCCAGCAGGTGCATGCGCTGCAAAACATGGTTGCGCCTGTTGCGCGCCTTTCCGGGGTTGGAGAGCGGATTGTTACTCGAGGGTGCTTTCGGCAATCCGGCGATCATCGCAGTTTCAGCCAGTGTCAGCTGGTCGAGTTCCTTGCCGTAGTAGGCATGGGCGGCGGCCTTGACGCCATAGGCGCGTTTACCAAAATAGATCTTGTTCAGGTAGAGGGTGAAAATCTCCTTTTTAGTGTAGTTCTCCTCGATATGCATGGCGAGCATGATTTCGCGCACCTTGCGGATATAGCTCTTCTCCGGGCTGAGGAAGAAGTTCCTTGCCAGCTGCATGGTGATGGTGCTGCCGCCCTGCTGGCGCTCACCGGTTTGCGCCAGGCTGACGACGGCGCGTATGATGCCGCGGTAATCAACCCCGGGATGGGTGTAGAAATTGGAGTCCTCGACCGCGAGGATAGCATGCAGCATCGTCTTGGGAACGGCCTCGAATTCAACCGGCTCACGGCGTTTTTCGCCATACTCGGCAATCAGATCTCCCTCGCGGCTGTAGATTCTGAGCGGCACCTGCAGCTGGATATCACGCAGCACGTCAGTGGGTGGCAGTTGTGCGTCGAGAAAGTGCCATGCGAGCAGCACCGCTACAGCGACAAGCAGCAGCCCTGTCATCAGTGTCGCGAGCAGATAGTTAATGAGCTGGGCGATGAGTTTCATAGAATGTGTTAGGCGGCCGGCAGAGGGTTGGAGGCATCAGGTTGCGGATTATCGCACACTCTGCGCAGTGGTCAAAAGAGTATTGTAATTGTGCCTGTTATCCGGTATAGTCCGCCTCCTTTCGCAGCAAAACTGCGGACAAATGGTTTGTGGCACAGATGCAGCACTCCATTTCAACAAGATATTTTGTTAATCAAAGATTATATTTATTAAATTATTTAGGGATCTGGACGGATGACAACCGTAAGTACAAAACCCGCAGACGTGCGCCGTGAATGGTTTCTCGTCGATGCCGATGGTAAAACACTGGGTCGCCTGGCGACCGAAATTGCTCGCCGCCTGCGTGGCAAGCACAAGCCGGAATATACGCCGCATGTGGATACCGGCGATTATATTGTGGTCGTGAATGCCGAAAAAATTCATGTCACCGGCAACAAGCTGAAGCAGAAAATCTATCACAGCCACACCGGCTATGTCGGCAACCTCAAGTCAATTACGCTTGAAAAGCAGCTGCAGAAAGCCCCTGAGCGTGTTATCGAGCGTGCCGTAAAGGGCATGATGCCACGCAACAAGCTGGGCCGCGCGATGTTCAAGAAGCTGCGCGTCTATGCGGGTCCGCAGCATCAGCAGCAGTCACAGCAGCCGCAAGCGCTCGATATCTAATTCAGGATTATTCAACATGGCTCAAACACATAATTATGGAACCGGACGCCGCAAGACCTCCGCAGCGCGTGTATTCCTTACCTCGGGCAATGGCGAAATCAGCGTCAATGACCGTACCCTGGAAAACTTTTTTGGCCGCGAAACCTCGCGCATGGTGATTCGCCAGCCGCTCGAAGTGACAGAGATGCTCGACAAGGTCGATATCAAGGTGACCGTCAGCGGCGGCGGCAACAGTGGCCAGGCCGGCGCCATTCGCCACGGCATCGCTCGAGCGCTGGTGGATTACAATGAAGAGCTGCGCTCTCCGCTGCGCTCGGCAGGTTTTCTGACGCGTGATGCGCGCATGGTCGAGCGTAAAAAGGTCGGCCTGCACAAGGCGCGCAAACGTCCGCAGTTCTCCAAGCGTTAATTTGCGTAGCGAGGAAGAGGCTCGCCTCATCCTGCAATCAAAAAAGCTCCCGAACGGGGGCTTTTTTGTTGCCCGTCATTCCGGCGCAGGCCGGAATCCAGTATGTTTCGCATCAAAAGCCAGTGATAATTCGAGGCTGTACAGGGTCGGGGGCAGGCTTTCAGCGCCGCTGTGAATACATCCCTGTACGCTCTGATAAAACATCCTTGTTTTATACAGCCCTGAAAGCCTGCCCCCAACCCTGCTTTCCTGCGCTGAGTCTGTAGGGCGGTATAAGCGAAGCTTCCGCGTCTGCCGTACATGGAGGTACAAATGCCGTGAGTGCAGGATGCACAGGAACTGCCTGCTCACGCCCCTCACCTACGTCCATGGTCGCTTCCGGCATCCTGCCTCTGGCGACACTGATACTTCCTGTATGACGTAGGTGACAGCGCATCCCGCCATGACGCTATCTGGTGCAATGCGCTGTCGCTTATTGCACCCTACGGTTCTGCCAACTGCGAACTTCTTTTAAGTGTCTCTATTCTGCAAAAAAGAGACAAAAATGGCGTGTTTCTCAATAAGTTCCGCATAGGCTGAATTAGGAGAATGCGCTAACTCATTGATAATTTATGTGTGTTATTTTTGCAACAATGCAATTATTTTGTGTTTTTTTGCAAAAAAGTGTTGCATTAGGGTAATTACTGATCTAATATACTCAACAGACACGCTGAGTCACGGGGTGTTCGTTTTTAAATCTAAAATTTTTGAGGGAGTACTCAAATGAAAAAGACAATTCTTGCAACAGCAATTGCAGCAGCAGTCATGGCAGCGCCAATGACCGCAGCAGCCAATGTTGTGCTCTATGGTAAAATTCACGCGTCGATCGACTATGTTGATCCATCATCTTTTGACTTTGACCACCCAATTTTCGACGGCATCGACGATCTCTTCGACACCGACGGGACTTGGAGTGTCACCAACCGCACCAGCCGTATCGGTTTCAAGGGTTCTGAAGATCTGGGTAACGGTCTGAAAGCGATCTGGAAGGCTGAAATCGGCTACAATCTGGATGGCACAGACGGTGGCGGCTGGGGTGGAGGTCGTAACTCTTACATCGGCTTGGCCGGTGACTGGGGTACGGTACTGATGGGTAAGCATGACACCCCGCTGAAGATCTCAACCGGTCGTCTCGATGTCTTCGCCGACACCATGGCTGACTACAACACCACAGTGGGCTTTGTTGACCGTCGTACCCCCAATACCATCGCTTACATCAGCCCGAACTGGAATGGCTTCACCTTTGCTATCGCCGGCGTTGCTACCGAGGTATACGGTGACTCTCTTGTAGGTGATGGCGCCTGGTCTGTCGCTGCAATGTACTTCAACAATGGTTTCTATGGATCAGTGGCGTATGAAGATGCTGCCGGTAGTGATGGAAAAATTGGCGATGGTGGATATATTCCTCTTGGAGCAGTTGACGATAACAAGGTGGCACGTGTCGGGCTCGGCTATATCATGAACGCCTTCACCTTCGGTGTTGTTTATGAAAGGCAAACGGTTAATGCAGCTCTCACTGGTTTTGAAGATCAAGACATCGACAAGTGGCAGGTATTGGGAGCCTATGACTTCGGCAACAACACCGTCAAGGCGATGTTTGGTCAGTACGATCCTGATGATGGCGGCACCGTTCTCAACATTGGCAGTTCACGCAATGCATGGGCAATCGGCTGGGATCACAAGCTGAGTGTTCGCACTAAGGTGTATGCACTCTATGCCGATTCTGAGATCGGCCTGCATAACCACACCCAGAAGATCAGCACGAATGATGATGGTTCTCTGAATAGTTTACCGATTTATGACGCGCAAGGCTTCTCCATGGGTATGGTTCACACCTTCTGATGAGTTGATTTAATCAACGTTCAAGTGTGA
>JAYELV010000260.1:0-2646 GCA_034717755.1 Pseudomonadota bacterium
TTAGATTCCGCCAGTTAAAACGGACATCACTGCATGCTCGAGACCCTTCATCGTATTATTCAAAAAGTCAACGACTCTGCAGATCTTGGAGAGGCGCTGGATACTCTTGTTTCTATGCTTCGAGAGAGCATTCAGGCAGACGTGTGCTCTGTCTACCTGACCGATTTTGAAGCTCACCGTCATATTCTCAGAGCAACAGACGGTCTCAATAAGAAGGCGATTGGAAGAGTCTTCCTGCCGATGCATCGTGGACTGGTCGGACTGGTGTGTGAACGCGCCGAAGCAATCAATGTCGAAGATGCCCATTGTCACAAAAAATACCTTGCTACAGTCGAATCCGGGGAGACCAGTTACCACGCTTTTCTTGGTGCGCCTATTCTGCAGCAGAGCAAAGTTCTTGGCGTGTTGGTTGTTCGCAACAGGAAAAAAGAAAAAATTGATGACGAGGTGGTTACTTTTGTTCTTACTCTTGCGGCACAACTTGCCGGTGCGATTGCTCATGCCATTGCCTCTGGTGAAATGGCGGACATCCAGGGGAGAGGGGAGCATGGAACTCGATTTTTAAAGGGGCGCGCCAGTTCCAGCGGGATTGCAATGGGAACAGCCTACGTCACCTCTCTTCCAGCAGACCTGGAGAGTGTTCCGGATCGTCTCACAAATGACAAAGAGCTCGAACAGCGGCAGTTGCGTGAGGCGATTCATGCCGTACAAAAGGAGTTGCGCCGGCTCAAGCAGAAACTCAGCGGTGATCTTCCCGAGGAGGACCGGGCGCTTTTTGATGCCTGGCTGATGATACTTTCAGAGGACGCGCTCACCGGCAGAGCGATACAACTGATAGAGGAGAAAGGGATTTGGGCGCCGGCGGCATTGCGCATGACAGTTGAAGAACACGCGCGTGTTTTTGACGCCATGGAGGATATCTATCTACGCGAACGTGCATCCGATATCAGGGATCTGGGGCGCAGAGTGCTGTCGCATCTGCAGCAGGAGTCACCATCGATCATCGAGTATCCCGCGCGTACGATTCTTGTGGGGGAGGAGGTCAGCGCAGTGCAACTTGCCGAAGTGCCGCGATCAAAACTGGCTGGCGTTGTTTCTGCGACCGGGTCAAGTTCGTCGCATGTAGCGATTCTATCGCGTGCTTTGGGTGTGCCGTCCGTGATGGGAGTGGATTCACTTCCCACAATGCGTCTCGATGGCAGGGAGCTTATTCTTGATGGCTATAGCGGCCGTATTTACATCTCTCCACAACCCATGGTGCGGCAGGAGTATCAGCGACTGGCCGAGGAAGATCGCGCGCTTACAGCAGAGCTCGAGAATTTGCGCGGCCTGCCTGTCGAAACCACGGATGGAGTAAGTATCCCGCTCTATCTCAACACAGGATTGCTCACGGACATGAGCAGTTTCGGTATTGAAGAGTCTGATGGTGTTGGTCTCTACCGAACCGAATTTCCCTTCATGGTCAGAGATCGTTTTCCCGGTGAAGAGACACAGGTGAAGAACTACGCCAAGGTTCTGCAGGCTTTTTCACCCCGCCCGGTGGTGCTGCGGACCCTGGATATCGGCGGTGATAAACCGCTGCCCTATTTTCCCGTGAAGGAGTCAAATCCTTTTCTTGGCTGGCGTGGTGTGCGCATTTCACTGGACCACCCTGAAATATTTCTCACCCAGGTGCGGGCGATGTTGCGCGCCAGTGTTGAGCTGGATAATCTGCATATCATGTTGCCAATGGTGACATCTGTCGCAGAGGTTGACCAGTTGCTTGCACTGATCAAGCGTGCGCATCGAGAATTGATGGAGGAGGGCTGTGCGATCACGAAACCCGAAATCGGGGTCATGATCGAGGTTCCTGCCGCCGTCTACAACAGTGCTGCGATTGCCAAGCGCGTCGATTTTATCTCGGTTGGCACCAATGACCTGACGCAATACCTGCTGGCAGTCGACAGAAATAACCCGCGAGTCGCCGAACTCTACAATGATCTTCATCCGGCAGTCCTGTTTGCATTGATACAGATCATCGAGGGCGCCAGTCAATACAATTGTCCTGTCGGCATCTGTGGAGAACTGGCGGGAAATCCGCTGGCAACTCCGTTGCTGATCGGCATGGGAGTGGACAACCTGAGTATGAGCGCTGGCAGTCTGTTGCGTGTGAAACGCGTAATTTCGAGCATCAGCCAATCCCATGCGATCCGCCTGCTGCAAAGCGTATTACAGATGAACGAGGCGGATGAAATCAAAGGCTTCATGAGTGCTGCGCTTGAAAATCTCGGTCTGGAGAAACTGCTCAAACCGGGGCAGGGGTCAGGAGTGCGGGGTAGGTGAATGAATTACCGCATAATGACTCGGCCAGTCCTACAGTTTGCACCATGTTATAACCACGGCCTACACGGAGTTATTTTCTTGTTCCCACGCCCCAGCGCGGGAACCAGCAGTCATTCTAAATGCAGAGAGATACTCACCACGAAGGACGCGAAGAGTGCGAAGGAATATAACTTCTCAAAAAGCCCGTGCATTGTTCGAGTCTGCGCAGGGTCGGGATCAGCCTTTCAGGGACGCGTGAATACGTCCATGGTCGCTTCCGGCATCCTGCCTCTGGCGACATTAATACATCCATGTATGTCATAAGCTCTGATAAAACATCCCTGT
>JAYELV010000261.1:0-2639 GCA_034717755.1 Pseudomonadota bacterium
AACAACGGTTTTTATATTTGATTTCATGACATACCCCTTACAATATGATTTATTATGTGCAGGCTGAAAGATTTCTCCCTGCGGTCGAAATGACAATGTCCGAACTTCACAAGCTCACTGTAGGGCGCAATAAGCGACAGCGCATTGCGCCGCATTTCCGCTGCAATGCAGCAATGATTGTTCCCAACAATCTGATTGCACTTCCCCATCCATGGAGGTCGCTGTCGTTTATCGCACCCTACATTTTCAACGACTCGTTATTCAGCAACCACTGAATCCAGTGCGATCTGCAGCATGTCGTTGAAACTGGTCTGACGCTCTTCGGCGGTCGCTTTTTCACCAGTGCGTATCTGGTCGGAGACGGTAAGAATGCACAACGCCTTTGCGCCATATTCGGCGGCGACGCCATACAGGCCCGCAGCCTCCATCTCGCACCCCAGAATGTTGTACTTTTCCATCAGGTCAAAGGCGTTCTCCTCCGGCGTATAGAAGAGATCCGCGGAGAAGATATTGCCAACCCGCGCATCGACTCCCCGTGCTTTGGCGGCCTCCACGGCTTTTCGCAACAGCTCGTAATCTGCAAGCGCGGCAAAATCATGGCCGTTAAAACGTATGCGATTGACCTTGGAGTCGGTGCTTGCTCCCATGCCGATGATGACGTCGAGCAGCTTGATGTCGGTGCTGACTGCGCCGCATGATCCCACCCGAATGAGGTTTTTCACACCATACTCGGTGATCAGCTCAGTCGCATAGATCGAACAGGAGGGTATGCCCATGCCTGTGCCCATGACTGAGACGGGCTTGCCTTGATAGGAGCCGGTAAAACCGAACATGTTGCGCACATCGGTCACCTGCCTGATATCGTCCATGAAGGTTTCCGCAATATATTTTGCGCGCAGCGGATCACCCGGAAGCAGGATAGTTTCAGCAAAAGCGCCATCTTCTGCATTGATATGTGGTGTTGCCATTTTATGTTCTCCTTTGAATTAAAAGTTAGAATTTATTCCGAATAACGCGCGCGCCCCTGTTTGTGTGAATCCCGGGCGTAATAGCGAACTCCTCCACGCGGAACGACCACGATGCCGGAGTTTGTGACCTTGTAGCGCTTGCGATCCTCTTCCAGGTCGAATCCGATAGATGCACCCGGTTTGATGTCGTTATGGCGATCCACAATCACGTTCTTCAAGCGGGCTCCGGCGCCGATATGCACATAGTCCATGATAATGCAGTTTTCCAACTCGGCGCCCTCTTCCACCACAGCCTCGCGGCGAATGATGGTGTTTTTCACCCTGGCGCCATTGATCAATGTGGCGGCGCCCAGCAGGCTGTTCTCGATCTCACCGCTGATGACCCGCGCAACCGGCCCCTGATAGTTACTGGAGAGTATCGGCCAATCGGTGTTGAAGACATCCAGCCGGGGTTCAAACCCCATCACGTCCGCGTGCGCCGCCATATAGGCATCGATATTGCCCACGTCGCGCCAGTATCCCGGCTCTTCGTAGGATTTCAAACCGGGAACCACATTGTCAGCGAAGTTATAGGCGAACAGCCTGTGACTCTTCATCAACTTCGGCAGCACATCGTGGCCAAAATCCGTCTCTCCACGACTCTTGGCATCCAACAGCGCCTGCACCAGCACGTCCGCCTTGAAGAGGTAATTCCCCATGGAGGCAAAGGCGCGGGCTGGGTCGCCTGGCATGTGCGCGGGATTATCCGGCTTCTCCTGGAACTCACGGATGCGTCCGTCGTCATCTGTGGCTATCACGCCGAATTCGGTGGCCTCCTGCAACGGCACCGGCAGAGCAGAGACTGTGACATCTGCGTCACAGGAGTTGTGGAAGTCCACCATCTGGCGTATATCCATACGGTAGATATGGTCTGCGCCGAACACCGCCACCAGATCCGGGGCATGATCCTCGATCAGGTTCAGGTTCTGATGCACTGCGTCTGCGGTTCCCTGAAACCAGCTCTCCCCCTTATTCATCTGCGGCGGCACTACGGTAATGAACTGACTGGGAAGCATGGGCGATAGACGCCAGGCTTTTCGAATGTGTTCGATGAGTGACTGCGAGCGGTATTGCACCAGCATGTAGATGGTCGTGAAACCGGAGTTGACGAAGTTGCTCAACACGAAATCCGTGATGCGGTAGCGGGCGCCAAAGGGCACCGCCGGCTTGGATCGTTCACTCGTCAGAGGCTGCAGGCGCGAACCCTGCCCGCCCGCCATGATGAAAGCGATGACGCTCTGGTCTCTCATTGTTTCCCTTCTCTAGGAATGAGGGGTCAAGTCACATGAAACTCTTGCCATAGTCGAGTTCCGGCAAACCGTGGTATGCAGCGATTGACTGTCCGATATCGGCGAAGGTATCACGCAGTCCCAGCGAGCCCGGCTTGACATTGTTGCCGTAAAAAATCACCGGAATATGTTCGCGCGTATGATCAGAGCCATTCCAGGTGGGGTCACAGCCATGGTCTGCTGTCAGCACCAGAACATCGTCGTCGTCCATCAACTCCAGCATCTCCGGCAGACGCTGGTCGAAGTACTCCAGCGCAGCGGCATAACCGGGAACATTGCGGCGATGACCGAAGTCCGCATCAAAATTAACAAAGTTGGTGAAGATAATGGTCTGGTCACCAGC
>JAYELV010000262.1:0-2609 GCA_034717755.1 Pseudomonadota bacterium
TATTGGGGTGGGATGAAGTGCGCATCCGCCGCCGAGCCGAGGAACTACTCGAAATGATGAATATGCCCCTCGAATTCCTGGACCGTTACCCTCACGAATTATCGGGCGGGCAGCGACAGCGTATAGGTGTGGCGCGCGGCATGGCCACCGACCCGCCGGTGATGTTGATGGATGAGCCTTTTGGGGCCATTGACCCTATCAACCGCAACCTTCTCCAGAACGAATTCTTGCGTTTGCAGCAAGAGATCAAAAAGACGATCCTTTTTGTGACCCATGATATTAATGAAGCTATCAAAATGGGCGATAAAATTGCCATCCTCAACGTGGGTGGCATCCTGGAGCAATACGATTCACCGGCTAACATTCTTTCACATCCTGCCAATGAATTCATCGAGGAATTTGTTGGCGCCGATCGCTCCCTCAAGCGGCTCAACCTGATCCGGGTGGAAGATGCGATGGATAAGCGCCCCATGTTGATTCAGACAACCCAGAGTGTGGAAGAAGCCACGAATTTTATGAGTGAGAGAAACTTACGCTTTGCCTACGTGGTGGATGCTGACCGGCGATTGAAAGGATATGTCAGATCCAGGGATCTGAAAGGCAAGACAGGCTGGGTGGATGAGTTAGTGGAACCCGCCGCTGCTGTCATTCGTTTGGGTACCAGCTTGAGAGACGCTCTTTCGGAGATGCTGATGGTTGACTACACAAGCGTTTGCGTGGTAGACGACCAGAAGCGAGTGCGAGGGTTAATCGATAACCAAATGATTCAGGAAGCCGTCGCCGAGAGTATAGCTGTTGTTGAGGGAGAGGATGCATAGCCAATGAACGCGAAAGACGTATCTGGTCACTCTGATTCTATTGGCTCCGTCGGCGAATTTGGCATGGAGCCAGTAAAAAAGAAAGGTGTCTTTGGTCGCTTTGATTTTCCTTCTCTCAGTGACGTGTTGAGCTGGACGGTGATCCCGGTTCTTGCGATCATCGTAGTGATACTCGTCTACAACCAACTACTGCTTCCCATCGAGCCGGGGAGCATGGAAGCGAACATGCTGGGCAGCTACGATATCGGGTTCAAGCGAGTTACGGATGCCGCCGCAGAGCACGTGCGTCTCATCATCGTCTCCACGTTGTTAGCCATCGCCGTTGGCGTGCCGGCTGGTATCCTGATAACTCGACAGGGATTCCGCGACTTCTCGGGGCTTATCCTGGGCGTGGCTAATATCGGTCAATCGGTACCCAGCATTGCCATCCTGGCCATATTTATGGGTATCCTCGGATTGGGTTTCAAAACGGCCGTCTTTGCCCTCTGGCTGTATGCTCTGCTGCCCATCGTGCGCAACACGGCTATAGGGATCGAGGAAGTAGACCCCAACATCATCGAAGCAGCCACAGGTATGGGTATGACCAATCGCCAGATCCTGCTGCAGATTGAGTTGCCGCTGTCCTTCCCTGTCATGTTTGCCGGTATTCGCACCGCGGCTGTGATCAACGTTGGCACGGCCGCGCTGGGCGCGTTCATCGGCGCCGGCGGGTTGGGGACGTTCATCATCGCTGGTATCCCGTTGATGCGGGATAGCTTGATCCTGGTTGGAGCTATTCTAACTGCCGTCATAGCTATCCTGGTAGATTGGATACTTGGAAAGGTTCAGGACAGGCTGGTAGTTCCTACGGCGACAGTATAACGATTGATGAATTGATGTAAGTAAGTGCAAGGAGGTGGTTATAAAAATAGTTGCTTAATAAATATCTTAACTGGCTAACCATTGTTATCAGATTAATGACGATATGAAGAGGAGAGTCTCATGAAGAAACAACTAAATATTTTATTTATGGTACTTGCAGTGCTCATCACCGTCTCGTTGATGCTTACGGCATGTGCACCTGCGCCCACCGAAGCGCCCGCAGAGGTCGAAGAGGCCGAAGAAGCTCCAGAAGCAGAAGAGGTTGTTGAAGAAGAAAAGGGGTTGATCGTCGTCGGTTCCAAGGACTTCAGCGAGCAGTTCATCCTGGGTTATATCGCTGTACTTGCCTTGCAGGACGCCGGCTACGAGGTAGACGATCAGGTAGGTCTGGGTGGCACTGCTGTCAATCGCGAAGCATTGCTTGCTGGTGAGATCGACATGTACTGGGAGTACACCGGCACCGGTTGGATGGCTCACCTGGGGCATGAAGAGCCTATCACCGATCCTCAGGAGTGCTACGACGAGGTCAAGGCTGAAGACGCCGGCAATGGTCTGGCCTGGTTGGACATGGCGCCCTTCAACAACACCTACACCTTGATGATGCGCCAAAGCGACGGCGAAGAATTGGGCATTGTCTCAATCTCTGACCTGGCCGAGTACATCAACGGCGGCGGTGACGCCAGCATGTGCATCAACCAGGAGTTCTACGCCCGACCTGACGGCTTCAGAGGTGTGGAGGAGTTGTATGGCTTCCAATTCGATGAAGCCCAGGTGATCATGATGGATTCTGGTCTGACCTACAAGGCGCTGCAGGATGGCGAATGCACCACAGCTATGGGCTTCGCCACCGACGGGCGCATTGCTGCCTTTGGCTTCTTCAACTTAGAAGACGATTTGCAGTACTTCCCCGTCTACAACCCGGCTCCAGTG
>JAYELV010000263.1:0-2607 GCA_034717755.1 Pseudomonadota bacterium
AAACTCACAGTGGGTTTCAAACAGGTTGGCGCCGGTGCTGCCCCTGCCATGTTGAAAAGTCAGGTGTGCATTGTTGCGTGGAATGGTGATCGGTGTTTTCAACGTGAAACTGCTGATGCCCTGGCTGTAGCGCATCCCTCCTGCGCTGACGCTGGAGAGAGTGCTGACAAGGATGATGAATATGATGGTTTTCATTGGAATCTCCTGCTGATTCTATGTGTAATACTGACTGTTTTCTCCACAGATGCACACAGATACACACAGATAAATGCGGATTAAAAAACTGTAATGTGATCTGTGTTCATCTGTGGATGAAATTCATAGCGACTCTCATGCTTTCGACAATGCATTACTTTAATAGTGTGGCGGCGGGATGTTGCCCGGCTCGGTGGTCGGCAAAGACTCCTGCAACGATTTGATATGATTGATCAGCGCTTCAAGCTGCTTCTCCATCTGCTCGATGCGTGACTGCTGTGCGTGCAGCTGCTCACTGAGACTCTCGATGCTGCGCTCATGATCCATCTGCAATATCTGCAACTCGGTGATCTGCTTGTTCATTCGAACACCACGGTGCGATTTCCGCAGGTGAGAACATTGTGATTGAGGTGCTGCCACACGGCGCGCGCGAGTACGACCTTCTCCAGGTCGCGCCCTTTGCGCACCAGGTCGGTGACCGCATGTGCATGGGTCACCCTGACAACATCCTGCTCGATGATCGGACCGGCATCCAGCTCTGCTGTGACATAGTGGCTGGTGGCGCCGATGATCTTGACGCCGCGCTGATGGGCGGAGTGGTAGGGACGCCCACCGGGAAATGCGGGTAGAAAAGAGTGGTGAATGTTGATCACTCGCTGCGGATAGCAGCTGACAAACTCCTCACTGAGAATCTGCATATAGCGCGCAAGCACCACAAAATCGATCCGGTAGTGTTGCAGCAGTTCAAGCTGTCGCTGCTCCTGCTGCTGTTTGTTATCTGCCGTTATCGGCAGGTAGTGGAAATCGATTCCAAGGCGTTCTGCAGCGGGACGCAGAATCTCATGGTTGCTGATGATGAGCGGGATCTCCACCTGCCACTCTGCGGCTTCATAGCGGGCGAGAATGTCGTAAAAACAGTGCGGCAGCTGCGACACGAACAGCGCCATACGTTGTACATCAGCCGACAGATGCAGTTGGGAGGTGATGCTGAAATGCTCTCCGACAGCTGCTGCAAAGCGTTCTTCAATCTGCGTAGAGGGGATCGTGAACCCATCCAGTGACCACTCGACACGCATGAAAAAGAGTTGCTGATCGACATCGACGTGTTGGTCCAGACGCAGTATGTTGCCATGATTGCGGAAGATGAAGTCGGTTACATGATGCACGATGCCGCGCTGATCCGGGCAATGGATCAGTAAGATGGCAGAATTTTGCTGGCGCCCCATCTCAGATACCGTATTTGTGACGATATTGGTTGATCGGTGTGAGCCACTCTCGAAATTGTGCCGATCCTTCAATAAACTCTATCAGGTGCTGCAGTCGTGCAATGGCTGCCACAGGAATCCCCAACTCCTGCTCAACCTCCTGTACGGCTGATTTTTCTCCCTGGCCGCGCTCCTGTCTGTCCAGCGCAATCACGACTCCTGCGGGCTCAGCCTCTTCCTGATGAATGATGTCGACAGACTCCCGCACCGAGGTTCCCGCAGAGATAACATCGTCGATGATCAGCACTCTTCCCTGCAGAGGATGCCCGACAATGACGCCGCCTTCGCCGTGATCCTTGGCCTCCTTGCGGTTGAAGGCGTAGGCAACATCGCGTTGATGCTCGTCATAGAGGGCGGCGCTGGTGACGGCAGCCAGCGGGATCCCCTTGTATGCCGGCCCGTAGAGAACGTCAAACTCGATGCCGCTGTCGACAATTGTCCGGGCATAATAGCGGCCGAGTTGGGCCAGGCTGCCGCCGGTGTTGAACAGGCCGGTATTGAAAAAATAGGGGCTCAAGCGTCCGGATTTGAGAGTGAACTCGCCGAAACGCAGAACCTCTTTCTCGACAGCAAAGTTAAGGAAATCGCGTTGATAATCATGCATGACAGTTGTCCACATTATGGTTTTGCAACATCTCAATATCGTGCATTCTAGTGTGTGCAGGGCCGGGATCCGTTTTTCAGCGCCGCTGTGAATACATCCCTGTACGCTCTGATAAAACATCCCTGTTTCATACAGCCCTGAAAAGCAAATCCCAACCCTGTCTGCAAGAACGGAGTTATTGAGTTGAAATATAGTTTTGCCATTTTGTAAGTAGTGAGCCACTTGTTCAAGTATTATCTCTGTGTGAACAGAAAAAAAACCTACCTGTTGATCGCCGCGCTTCTATTTTGCGCTCTGCTTGCGGCGCTTTTATTCAATCTGCCGGGGATTCTGCGCCATCAGCTTGAAACGCGCATCGCTGCGAGCGGCTTCGAGTTGCAGAGTGTGGAAGTTGCGTCTCTGGGCCTGAATGCCGCGGGCATCAGCGGGATGGAACTGCGATCAGTTGAAAAAGACCTGTTGATTAAACTGGGTCAGATTCAGCTGAGGTATCAACCGGGAGAACTATTTTCCGGCGTTCTTCAGGGTATGAGCGTCGGCAAT
>JAYELV010000264.1:0-2606 GCA_034717755.1 Pseudomonadota bacterium
GGCTGCCGGTGTGGTTATTGGTGCCCTGTGGGTTGCTGTTGATTACGACCTCACTCCCGATATGCTGCGCATTCCCGTTGCAATACTCACTGCCTACGCGGGTCTGGCGATGGTGAGCAATCTGCGTTATTACAGCTTCAAGGAGGTCGACTTCCATGGCAAGGTGCCGTATATGCTTGTTGTTGGCGTCACCCTGGCTGTCGCTGTCGTCATCACCGAGCCACCGCTGGTGCTGTTTTCACTCTTTTTTCTCTATACCTTCTCCGGCTTGATCACCACCCTGCGCAGCAGAAAAAAAAGCTGATCATCAAGCTCAGCTCTTATCACTCTCTGTTCTCTCCTCACTGCTCGACTTGAAGAATTGCAGACTGAACAGCTTCTCAGCATCGGTCCACACCTTGACGGGCTCGAACCCTGCCCGCCTCGCCATGGCCTGAAAATCTTCGATCGTATATTTGTGTGAGTTTTCCGTGTGGATGGTTTCGCCTGCCGCGAACTCGAAACAGCAGTCGGCGATGCTGACCTGTTGTGCCACTTTGCTGACAATGTGCATCTCGATGCGGCTTTTTTCACGGTTGAAGAAGGCTTTGTGGGCGAACTGATCGAGGGTGAAATTGGCGCCCAGTTCGCGGTTGATGCGCCTCAGCAGGTTCAGGTTGAAGGCGGCGGTGACCCCGGCGGCGTCGTTGTAGGCGGCGTTGAGGATTTTGTCGCTTTTGACCAGGTCGACTCCAATCAGCAGACCGCCATCATTGCCGACCATGCAGGCGATATCCCGCAGGAATGTTTCCGCATCTTCAGGCTCGAAGTTGCCGATGGTCGAACCCGGAAAAAAAGCGACACGCTGCATCTCTTCCGTTGTGTATGGCAATGTCATAGAAGTGGTGAAGTCTGTGCATACTGCATGGACGTCCAGCCAGGGGAACTCCGCCGCCAGTTTTTGCGCCTCCTGCTGCAGAAAATCGCTGGAGATATCCATGGGCAGGTAGGCAAAGGGTCGCAGCACCTCCAGCAACTGCCTCACCTTGGCGCTTTCGCCACTGCCGGGCTCCACCAGCAGGCAGTCTGATCCCAGCTGTTGCACGATCTCTTCGAGATTATCCCGGATGATCGCCGATTCAGTGCGCGTGGGATAATACTCTTCGGTTTTGCAGATATCGGCAAACAGCTGCGAGCCACGCTCATCATAAAAGAACTTGGGAGGGATAAATCGCGGAGTGGAACCAAGTCCTCTGATAATCTCCGTATGGAAATCAGTGATTTCGGGCTGCAGGTCGAAGAATCGGTATTTGGAGCCTTGCTTGTTCACTTGTTTGTTCATCACTTAATATGGGATCATTCGTTGCCCAAGCTTAACGCGAAATTCAATTCTATGCAGATGTCAAATACCCCGGTAGTCAAGAATTTGGTCCTGATTGGCGGTGGACACAGCCATCTTTCGGTATTGATGCGTTTTGCCATGAAACCTGTTCCGGGTTTACGTTTGACCCTGATTACACGTGATCTGCATACCCCCTATTCGGGGATGCTGCCCGGATATATTGCCGGCCATTACGACTATGACCAGACGCATATCGATCTGCGCAAGCTGGCGCAGTTTGCGGGTGCACGGATTTATCACTCCGAGGCAACAGGCCTGGATCTGGATAACAGGCTGGTGCTAAGCCAGGATCGTCCGCCTGTTCCTTTTGATCTGTTGTCGATCAATATCGGTTCCCGTCCCGGAACCCTGCACGTGCCCGGCGCAAGTGAACTGACGCTGCCGGTCAAACCGATCGACACTTTCCTGTCACGCTGGGATGAGCTGATACAGCGCATAGTCGGCTCCACGGAGCCGTTTCGCCTGGTCGTGGTGGGCGGCGGCGCGGGTGGCGTGGAGATGGCGCTTGCCACCCAGTTTCGCTTGCGACGGCAACTGCAGCAGGCCTGTGAGCCTGTTGAAAGGCTGTCAGTCTCTCTGTTGACTGACTCTGAAACTATCCTTCCTACGCATAACCCCGGAGTCCGCAGGCGCTTTGTGCGGGTGCTGCATGATCGCGGTATCAGCGTACACACCGGACATGCGGTTTGCGAAGTCAGGGAGACTGAGGTGGTCTGCGATGGCGGAGCGGTCATAGAGGCCGATGCAGTGCTATGGGTGACCCGCGCATCCGCCCCTGCATGGCCGGGTGACTCCGGTCTGGCAGTCGATGAAGAGGGTTTTATTCAGGTCAATGATTTTCTTCAATCCACCTCGCACCCCGGCGTCTTCGCAGCAGGAGATATAGCGGCGATGGTGAATCATTCCCGCCCCAAGTCCGGAGTGTTTGCCGTACGCCAGGGGCCTCCGCTGGCGGAGAATCTGCGTCGCGCACTGCATGAACAACAGCTGAAACCGTTTCGTCCCCAGTCAAAGTTTCTGGGACTCATCAGCACCGGTGACAAGTATGCTATTGCTTCACGCAGCAACTGGTCTGTGGAGGGCGCCTGGGTGTGGCGGGCCAAGGACTGGATCGACCGGCGCTTCATGCGCATGTTCGGCGAGCTGCCAAAGATGAGTGCCGGGCAAGCGCCGCAGATCGATCAGGCATTTGCCGGCGAGGATGCCATCAAGGAGATCTCCGCCA
>JAYELV010000265.1:0-10495 GCA_034717755.1 Pseudomonadota bacterium
CCAGCCCCGCCTGAACGAGGTGTTGAAAGGCAAGATCGGGAAGTGCTCTATCGACAGGCTCGTGCAGATGCTTGCAGAGGTTGGGCGACATGTAACGATCAAGGTGTCAAAGGCGGCGTGACTTGCATATGCCGTAATACTTTCCAACCCATGTTCGGGTCTGGTAACGCATCTGCCGGATCGGCAATGGGAGGAAAACCAAATGCAGTATCAAGCTTTCATTGAGAGCCTGAAAGAGGAGTGGGAGTCGTTGGCCCGGAGTCTGACAGGGCTGCCTGAATAAAAGTTCACAGGAATGAAGCAGTAGAGCAGCATTGGATGCACAGGATGTCAAAGGCGGTTCCGGTCAATACATTTCCCTGCAATGAGTCAAAATAGGAGAGATCAAATCGAAGTATTAAGTGAAGCAGAATTAGAGCGTCTCAATGACTTTCTGCTGGATCGTGTCGATGAAAAGACTGATACAAGAGGCCTGGACGAGGGTATGCTGGATGTTTCGGAGCTGGATGGTTTTTTTACCGCTATCGTCAGCGGGCCTGTGATTGTACAGCCTTCTCAATGGCTGCCGGTGGTGTGGGGCGATTTTGAGCCGGAGAGGGGGAGTGACAAGGAATTCGAGGTGATCATTTCACTGATGATTCGACATATGAACGGCATTGTGAGTACGTTGATGGATCAGCCCGAAGATTTTGAGCCGCTCTATTTGGAACGGATAGGGGAGGATAGGAACTATCTCCTTGTTGATGATTGGTGTGAAGGTTATATAAGCGGGGCAGTGCTGACGGAAATGGAGGGAGGTGATGCCGGGAAGATAATGGAAGATCTTCTTGCACCCGTTCGGGCTTTTACACAGGCATCGGACTGGAAGGGGCATGAGTCCAGTGAGAGCGAAGTGAGAAATTTGCAGAATTCTATTGCACCCAATGTGCGGAAGATTCACGCCTACTGGCTTGCACAGCGGTCTGAAGAGGCGCCACCATCGCAGCCAGTGCGTCGCAGCGAACCGCGGGTGGGGCGTAATGATCCTTGCCCCTGTGGCAGCGGTAAGAAATACAAGAAATGTTGTTTACATTAATCATTCACCGGAATGTTTCCCGGCAAACCATTCTATGACTTCCGCCTTGAAAAGGACGGGGTGTTCAAGAGTTGGCTATGTGCTGAAGCACAAGGGTGAAGGCATAGTTCCTCAGGCGAATAGAGTTACGCGTTGCCCGGAATTCAGGACTTTTCGACATTATTCACTGTAGACGACAGGCGTAATACCAGCCAATATGTTGGACATGTCCGGCTTTTCCCTGGCCACATCATAATCCGCCTGCAACCGCAGCCACCAGCCATCCGAGAGCCCGAACAAGCTGCAGAGCCGCAGATCGGTGTCAGGCGTCACTGCCCTCTTTCCTGCGATGAATCCTCCCTTGTGGGACCTGGATCTCCCTGGCCAGCCTGTACTGAGACCAGGCAAGTGGCTTCAAAATCTCCTCGAGCAGCATTTCGCCGGGTGATACCGGCGGTAAAGTTCCTTTGCTCGCGATGTTGGAGAAGCACATTCTTACCCTGCCAATGCGTTCAGCACTGCTTGTGGATCTTTTTCAACAACATTGAGAAGAACCAATGCAGGGCCATGCGGCACACGATCTCCTCGCTCCCAATGCCTTAGCGTACTTACGCTGATGCCAAATGCAGTATCAAGCATTCATTAAGTGCCTCGAAGAGGATGATTGCCCTGGCGGACTGGAACACGCTTTGCAGGTGCTCTGGTATGACGCCAATGGGGATTGGGAGCGTGCGCATGAGATCGTTCAACAGATGGATGATGTGATGGCGGCGCGTATTCATGCGTATCTGCACCGCGTGGAGGGGGATGAGTCGAACTCACGCTACTGGCACAGGCGGGCCGGATCTACATTCCCTGAAGGGTTGAGTCTGGAAGAGGAGTGGGACTCTATAGCAAGGACCCTGACCGAGGGCCGGTGATGACGACTATCGGATAGAAGTCGGCCAACTTATGATGGCTAATTCATTATTTCATATACCATGAAAAACATAAACATGATGAAGGATATTCATGGTAGTATTTTTCAATGATTGATCGTTTTCAATGGCATAACAGAATTCAAACGGCGCTTGAACGTAGCCGGGTAGTTACTCTGGTGGGGCCGCGCCAGTGTGGAAAAACCACCCTGGCTCGTGAGTTTGTCGAGGAAGAGTCGGTCAATTACTTTGATCTTGAAGATCCCGTTAGTCTGGCGCGACTGGATGAGCCCATGACCGCGCTGGGGTCACTGCAGGGATTGATTGTGATTGATGAGATACAGCGTCGACCGGAGCTGTTTCCAGTGTTGAGGGTATTAGTCGATCGCAGCTCCTTTAAAGGGCGGTTTCTGATATTGGGAAGCGCTTCTGGAGATTTGCTCAGGCAATCATCTGAAACCCTGGCTGGTCGGATGGAAACGCTGCATTTACGTGGTTTTAGCCTGCAGGAGTTAGGTAAGGAGGCTCAACAGAAACATTGGTTACGAGGCGGATTTCCTTTGTCCTGGCTTGCCCGGAGTGAAGCAGATAGCCTGGTCTGGCGTAAGGAATTCATTCAAACGCTGCTGGAGCGGGACTTCCCTCAATGGGGCATTCGAACCGCCGCTACTACGCTGTGGCGGTTCTGGACCATGCTGGCGCATTATCACGGGCAAACCTGGAATGCCGCCGAGTTTGCCCGGGCGATGGGCGTGAGTGAATCCACCGCTCGCCGTTATCTTGACTTGTTGAGTGACGCGTTTATGGTGAGGCAGTTAAAACCATGGCATGCCAATATCCGTAAACGTCAGGTTAAATCACCCAAAATCTATATTCATGATTCGGGTTTATTGCATCAGTTGCTTGGAATCACTAATGAGCGTGATTTATTGACCCACCCTAAAATTGGCGCATCCTGGGAAGGTTATGTCATTGAAGAGGTTTTGTCTCTCCTGCAAGCTGATGATGCCTGGTTTTGGGCGACCCATCAGGGAGCCGAGATTGATTTGTTAGTGCAAATAAATGGAGAGACCCTGGGCGTGGAATGCAAACGCACTGATGCACCCCGGATGACGCCTTCAATTCGCGCAGCTCTGACAGATTTAAATCTGGACAGAGTGATTGTGGTGTATCCGGGAGAGCGCCGTTTTTCTCTGGCAGATCAGGTGGAGGCTATGCCTTTAAAGGATCTCGTCACTGACGAATCATTTAGCAGGCTGACAGAGTAGGATTCATGAGTTCGGGAAGGTAATTCATCAGCCGGGTCCCCCTGGCAATGGGGGGCAAACCAGATGCAGTTCCTCAATTGCGATCAGTCGTTTCGTGACAATTACGAGAAGAGGATTTCTGAAATCCACCGAACGTTTCAGAGATGTGAAGTTGGAGAAAAACCAAATGCAGTATCAAGCATTCATTGAGTGCCTCGAAGAGGATGATTGCCCTGGCGGGCTGGAACATGCTTTGCAGGCGCTCTGGTATGACGCCAATGGGGATTGGGAACGTGCGCATGAGATCGTTCAGCAGATGGATGACGTGACGGCGGCGCGTATTCATGCCTATCTGCACCGCGTGGAGGGGGATGAGTCGAACTCACGCTACTGGCACAGGCTGGCCGGCTCCACATTCCCTGAAGGGATGAGCCTGGAAGAGGAGTGGGACTCGCTGGTCAGAAGTCTGACCGCGTTCAGTGATTAAACCCGTTCACTATGCGCCCGACGTGGCAACAAAAATCCTGTACATCCTGGTACTTTAATTTCTGCCTCATCCCTAAATTCCAATACGGGGATATTGCAGTAATATCTTCCACAAATGCTGATTAGGGGTTCATTGATTAACCGTATCTTCTCAATAACCCCGTGCATGATCGCGGTCAGAAGACCGCTCCTACAAATCGATACGGAGCCAATCGTAGGAGCGGCCTTCCGGCCGCGAAATGCATGCGTCCATGCAGACACGGGTTTTTTGAGAAGTCACGATTAACCCGGGTAACGCCATGTCAATCACCTTCGGCATACCGGGAGCTGTACTGAAGACGCGGCAGCTACCTGTCATCAGCCAATGGCTTCACCGCCCGTGTTTCATCAAACCAGATATATTCATCGAACTGGCGTGGCAATGAGGCGTAAAAGTAGTGTTTTTTTAACTCCTGTTCGGGGTCGTAAGCCGAGCCGATTGCACGCTGCAGTCGTCTTTTCAGAAGTCTCTTACGCGTTATACCCTGTACGGGGTGGCGCAACGGCAACAGGAACTTGTCTGCTCTGACAGCATGAAACAGACGTTCGTAACTGTCGGCATGAGAAGGCCGCACCTGCATGACTTTCATTGCTCCTCCCCATTCGGATGCGGCTGCCACCGTGCCATGGTCGGTGCCAAAACCGATCAGGTAGGCGTTGTCGCCGAAAGTTTCGCGCGCCAGTTGACCAAGATTCAACTGACCACGGGCATGCATATCTGTTGCGCGGGCATCGCCAATATGCGAGTTATGCGCCCACACGACCGCTTTCGATGTTGGGCCACGATAATCCAGAATCGCCAGCAGGGTTTCGAACATATTTTGATCACGTTGATTCCATGAACCAGAGCTGTTGCCGCCGGCGTCATACCTGGTGCGAAAGTAACGTTCGGCGCTCCTCACCAGCCGCGCATTTTGTTCAGCACTGAAGTATTGCTGCCGATCAGCTTCTCTCTCCGCCTGTCGATAAATTGCACGTTTTTTTCGCAGATTCCGCCACACTGCAAACACCTCCTGTTCACATCCGCGATATCTGCCTGACTGCATATCGCGGCTGTATAGCGATAGCTCGTTCGCCCACGGCATCAGGCACGCATAAGACTCACGCGCAGCTTCAGCCATCTTCGGGTCAACAACCTGTAAATAATCGAGCACAGCTTTCATTGAGCCGAACAGGTTGTAGAGATCCAAACCAAAAAAGCCCACGGCATCTTCAGCAGAATCAAAAGAGCGGTTGTAATTTTTTAACCAGTGCGTAAACGCCAGTAGCGAATGATTTGCCCACATCCATGACGGAAAATCTGAAAAGGGTTTCTTCTCAAACGCGGGCTTGTGGCCGTATCCGCGAATAAAAAAATCGATCGCCGCTGCATCCGGCCAGTCGGCTTCGACCGCGACGATGTCAAAGCCTCTCTTTTCGATCAGCTCTCTGGTAATACGTGCACGCATGTCATAAAACTCGGCAGTGCCATGCGAGGCTTCGCCCAGGAGAACCACTCGGGAATCACCAATGCGTTCGAGCAGACCATCGAGGTTTGCGGAGTCGATGCTGGAAAAATGCTCACTTGAATCATGGATAAGCTCAGGCAGGGTGAAACCTGCCTGTTTGGGCGTTTCATCCTGCCACCCGGCTGCAGCAATCAGCGGCGCAAACAGCAGCAGCCAGAATAGGGTGGAGCTATTTTTGTTCATGCGTTTACTCGTTATCGGTTATTGATCATTAGAACAATAAAACGCCAAAGCAATTTTATTATCAAGTAATCATAGCGTAAGTTATCAATAACCCTGCGCAGACTCGAACAATGCACGGACTTTTTGAGATGTTACCAGGCAGCTTCCTTTCTGCTTGGAATCACCATGTTTATTGCTGTGATTCTAAATTATGTGAAGAAGTCGAGTGTGCAGGGGAGCTGGCTTGGGGTATCTGATTCCCGGTGCAGATATGATCTGGGTCATCTACAGAATCGTGAAAGGCTGGTTACGTCTGGAGGATGGCAAAGAGATGTATGTTTGAGAGAATCCTCGGGATGACAGCTAAAAGTGAAAACTACTTCTCAGGCATGCTGAAGGATGCCCGATGTTATTTACCGGGGACGATTATTTGGTTCCAAACAGCTTGTCGCCGGCGTCGCCCAGGCCGGGGATGATGTAACCCTGTTCATTGAGATGGTCGTCGATGGCAGCCACGTAGATATCGATATCATCATGAAGTTGTTGTACGGCCTCTATGCCTTCGGGTGAAGCTACAAGAAAAAGCCCTTTGATGTGTTTACATCCGGCTTTTTTGAGCATCTCGACTGTTGCGATGAATGTACCTCCGGTGGCGAGCATCGGGTCGACGATAAGAGCAACACGCTGGTCGATATCTGCGACCAGCTTTTCGAAATATGTGACAGGCTGGAGGGTTTTTTCGTCCCTGTAGATGCCTATCACGCTGATGCGGGCATTGGGTATCAGTTCAATCAGTCCATCCAGCATTCCCAGGCCAGCTCTGAGGATGGGGACGATGGTGATTTTCTTGCCTTTGACTCGTTTGACATCAACAGGCCCTGCCCAGCCTTGAATGGTCCGGTCTTCAAGCTGCAGGTCGCTCGTCGCTTCATAAGTCAGCAGCATGCTGACTTCGCTGGCCAGTTCGCGAAAGCTCTTCGTGCTGATCCCCTGTTTGCGCATGAGGCCGAGTTTATGTTGGATCAGAGGGTGGCTGGCTACATGTATTCCCATGTTTGTTTCTCAAGCGTGGATATGACCAGGGCGAAGTGTAGCACTGCAATGGGTTGTGCTCAATTTTGTGTTCCGGCAAATAAAAAGCCCCGAACAATGCCGGGGCTTTCTAATTTGCCGGAGTTGATTTCCGGCCCTGGTCAGAGAGCGTTTATTTCGCGGCTTCGCGCTCCTTGACCTCCTTGATGATCTCTTCCGAGATATTTTTTGGACAAGGCAGGTAGTGTGAAAACTCCATGGAGAACTGCCCGCGACCGGAGGTCATGGTGCGCAGATCGCCGATGTAGCCGAACATCTCGCTGAGTGCGACATCCGCCTTGATGCGTACGCCGCTAGTTGTTGGCTCCTGGGATTTGATCATGCCGCGGCGGCGGTTCAGGTCGCCGATAACGTCTCCCACATGGTCATCGGGGGTAAACACATCTACCTTCATGATCGGTTCGATCAGTTGGGGGCCAGCCTTGGGGACCGATTGACGGTACGCACTCTTGGCAGCGATCTCAAAGGCGATCGCAGAGGAGTCAACCGGGTGGAATCCACCATCGACAAGGGTGATTTTTACGTCAAGTAGCGGGAAGCCGGCGAGGATGCCTACTTCCATGCTTTTTGCAAAGCCCTTCTCAATTGCAGGCCAGAATTCACGCGGTACGTTGCCGCCGGTCACCTTCGATTCGAACTCGAAGCCACTGCCGGGCTCGCCGGGTTCCATGATGTAGTCGATCTTGCCGAACTGACCGGAACCACCAGTCTGCTTCTTGTGCGTGTAGCTGTCCTCGATCATCTGCGTAATGGTCTCGCGATAGGCGACCTGGGGTTTGCCCACTTCGACATCGACGCCATGGGTGCGCTTGAGAATATCGACCTTGATGTCGAGGTGCAGTTCTCCCATTCCCTTGATGATGGTCTCGCCGCTGTCTTCATCTGTTTCGACACGGAAAGAGGGGTCTTCCTTGATCATCTTGCCCAATGCGATACCCATCTTCTCGGAGGCATCCTTGTCTTTCGGCGAAATGGCGATGGAGATGACCGGATCCGGGAATACCATTGGCTCCAGTGTGGCCGGATTTTTAGGGTCGCACAGGGTGTGTCCGGTCTGTACATTTTTCATGCCGACGATGGCGATGATGTCGCCTGCCTGCGCCGAGTCCAGCTCTTCGCGGGAGTCGGCATGCATCTCGACGATGCGGCCGATGCGTTCGGTCTTGCCGGTAAAGGTATTGAGGACCGTCATGCCTTTATCCAGTTTTCCCGAATAGATGCGGGTAAAGGTCAGGGCGCCAAAACGGTCATCCATGATCTTGAAAGCCAGTGCGCGCAGTGGACGGTCGACGTCGACGACAGCAAGCTCGCCGGTTTCGTTGCCTTCCAGATCAACTTCAGGCTGAGGTTTGACTTCTGTTGGAGACGGCAGGTAGTCGATAACTGCATCCAGGATGAGCTGTACGCCCTTGTTCTTGAAAGCAGAACCGCAGTAGGTCGGGAAAAAGTCCAGCCCGATGGTGCCTTTGCGGATGCAGCGTTTGACATCGTCGATGGAGGGCTCTTCACCTTCCAGGTAGGCTTCCATGAGGTCGTCATCCTGTTCGAGCGCTGTTTCGATCAATTGTTCGCGATACTCTTCTACGCGATCAACCATGTCTGCAGGCGGCTCATCGATTCGGTACTTGGAGGGGTCGCCGGAGTCGTCCCAGATCCAGGCTTTGCGTGTGAGCAGATCGACGACACCGACGAAATCGTCTTCGATGCCGATCGGCAGTACCATCACCAGCGGGTTGGCGCCCAGTACATTTTTAATTTGATCAACGACGCGATAGAAGTCTGCACCGATGCGATCCAGCTTGTTGACCAGGATGATACGCGCCACTTCCGAGTCATTGGCATATCGCCAGTTGGTTTCAGACTGCGGCTCGACACCACCTGAACCACAGAAGACACCGACGCCGCCATCCAGTACCTTCAGAGAGCGGTAAACCTCGATGGTGAAGTCAACGTGTCCGGGAGTGTCGATAATGTTGAGCTGGTGATCTTTCCATTCGCAGGTTGTCGCGGCAGACTGAATGGTGATGCCACGCTCACGCTCCTGATCCATAAAGTCTGTAGTGGCTTCGCCATCGTGTACTTCACCAATTTTATGGATCTTGCCGGTGAGACTTAAAATACGTTCTGTGGTCGTTGTTTTACCGGCATCAACATGGGCGAAGATGCCAATGTTCCGATAGAGGGAAAGGTCAGCCATTTTGTTCTCGAATGTTTAGGTTTGGATGTGAAAAGTGTCAGTCAGGTCATTATGCCCTGACAGGCGAATTAAAATAGCTCGACATTCTATCACAGAATAAGAATGAAGTTTGCAGTCGTCTGTAGGTAGTTTGCAGTAAAAGCAACAAAAAATAGTTACAGAGTGAGCATCCTTCACCATGCATTTATAGTCGTTTACACCTTTCGCTGTCATCCCGAGGGAAGTGAGGTACGAAGCTTCCGCGTCCTGCTCACGCCCCTCACCTACGTCCCTGCAGGCGCTTAGTCGTTGTCCAAAAATAACTTCCCGATCCTGCTTGCCCTGTTGTCCCTCTTCTGCGTTCCAGCAAGAGTTACATAACGCTGCTATGCGCCCCTTGCTGCGCCTTGAAGAGGAACAACATTGCGGCGCGATATCGGGAAGTTATTTATGGACAACTCCTTAGGCTCCATCGCAATGACGGTATCCTCACGTGATGATTGAGAAATTACTTCATTCCAGGCTTTTTAACAAAACCCGCGAATTCCGCTGGTAGTTGTAGAGGCCGCGTTTTGCCATCGGCAGTGACTTGACTTCACCCTGTTTGAATCCACGTTCCTGAAACCAGTGGCTGCTGCTGGTAGTGAGCACAAACAATCGATTGATGGAACTTTGCTGCGCCTGCTGTTGCATGTGCGATAGCAGGGTGTCGCCGTAACCCGAGTTGCGGTATTCAGGGTGAACTGCGACACAGGCCACCTCTGCCATCTTCTCTTTGATGGAAGGGTAAAGCGCGGCACAGGCGATGATCAGGCCATCGCGTTCAACCACAAAAAAATGATCGATCTCGGTCTCCAGTATTTCACGCGAGCGCCGCATCAGTATTCCCTCTCTCTCGAGAGGTTCGATCAACGCCAGGATGCCGGCTACATCATCTATTTTTGCCTGTCGAATCTGATCATAGGGTTCAGAGCTCAGCAGGGTGCCGACACCGTCTCTGGTGAACAACTCCCTGAGCAGTACGCCGTCGCTATTACGTGATACCAGGTGGGCGCGCTTGACGCCCTTGCGGCATACACAGGCTGCGGTCGATAACAACAGTTGCGTCTCCTGCGGGAGCTTTTTACGGCGTGCAATCAGTGCGTCTGCCTGTGCCGGGGTGAGGTGGGTCAACATTTGACCGTTGCTCTGTTTGAGGCCTTTTTCATCATTGAGCAGAATCAGCTTGTCTGCGCCAATCGCAGCAGCAACCGCTCCTGCCACATCGACGGCGCTGAGGTTGAACACCTCACCTGTGGGTGAATAGCCCAGCGGCGGTATCAATACCATGTTGTCATTATTTAACTGCTGTTGGATGGCAGCTACATCGACACGCCGGACTTCGCCGGTATAGAGATAGTCGACTCCGTCGCGCACACCAATGGGCATGGCGGTGACGAAATTCCCCGAGGCGACACGGATCTGTGCGCCGGACATTGGCGAGTTGCTTGACGCAGTCGACAGCAGCGCTTCGATCTCGACGCGCACGCTTCCGGCAGCCTCCTTGACGCAGGCGAGGGCGGCGCTGTCAGTGACCCGCAGGCCGTTGATATACTCCATATCGGTATTGCGCAACTGCAGGCGCTCCTCGATCTGCGGGCGTGAACCATGTACCAGGATCAGGTGTATACCCAGTCCATGCAGCAGCGCAATGTCATGGATCAAAGAGGGGAAGCGCTTGTCTGCAACAGCGGCGCCGCTCAAAGCCACGACAAAGGTTTTCCCCCGATGTGCGTGGATATAGGGCGAGGCGTTGCGAAACCAGTCGATAAAAT
>JAYELV010000266.1:0-3612 GCA_034717755.1 Pseudomonadota bacterium
TCCGCTGGTCACTGAGGAGTGGACTTACAATTTCGGACCACACCGTTTGATGCAACAATTGAATTTCAAAAATGGCGTCCTTGAAAGTATCAAAAGCCTTGGTTACGGATATCGTGACTGACGGCCACATCATTCTCTAAGGAAAAAAATCGCTTGCGGGTAGATGTCAACAGCGGACAAAAAAACCCGCCTCAGTGGGCAGGCTATTGCCTGAGAGATCATCAGTGTCTCAAGAAATAGAAGCGAATCTAAAAGCCGCTCTTCTTCCTAATCATCAAGTGCGCAATACAAGATGCCTCCAGAAAACCCACCAGCAACAAATGCCATGCTGCGTTCACTCTGAAAGCATCCTTTGTATGTCAATAAACAGTCTTGGGAACTACGTATTTCGCTAGTCCGGCGATGCCGCCTTTCAGCACATAGACGTTTTTAAAACCGGTATGACGCAGCGCCGTTGCAATCGCCATGGCTCTCACGCCTGCCTTGCATACCACGACAACCTTTCTGTCAGTTGGGATTTTTGACAGAACTGCCGGAGTGAATACATGATTCATAGGAACCACCAGTTTATCGCTCACTCCCATGGCAATAACTCCTGTCTCGGCAGGGGTTCTGATGTCGAGAACAAAGATTTTCTCTCCGCTCTTGATTGCCTTGACAAAATCGGGCGCTTTGACAAAATGCAACGCTTTGGATGTGGCTTTGCCATCAAATGGCTGGAAATATTGCGAATAACTCTTAGCCAACCCCTGATCAAAACTCCAAGCTGTAGAACTGATCAGTACCATTGCCAGTATCAACATTAGCTTTTTCATAACTGCATCCTCATAGCTTATTACTCCTCCTTTTTTTAACCACCACTCAATTTAAAGTATATTCTGACTTCGATTGTCTGGGGGATAGATTGACATCTATCAAATAACCGAGGGAGTAGATAGGAATTTGCTGTAGGAGAATTGCGCCGGGGTGAATGGGTTTTCTGGTTACCTTCCCTCGGGTCTATTCGGTCATAATCTAGATTTTTCTCATGGGAAAAAGTCGTCATTCAGGCACTCTTTTAGCCGGACTAAAGCGCTTGCGCTTTGAACGCCTAAAGGGCGGCCCGAAGGGTGAGCGAAGCGAATAATCCATCGCTCTTGAGTAACTCAATAGCCCGTGCAGAAACGACAGGGCTTGTGCTTGATGGCGGGCAACCTGCTGCTCTATTTACGCTGAATCAGGTTGTGGTGGGTGACTGCTCTGAAACTACGCAGGGAGCGACAGGACTGCCCAGAACAGTACAATGCTCAGGGCTGAGCCTACGATGATAGCGGTTGCTGTAAGATAGAATTCTGATTTACTCATGTTGTCGTTTCTCTGTTGTTGGGAACTGCCGGGCATTTAACCTCATGCCCGGAACCACAAGAGAATTATTAAAGATAAAGATGACAACATAATGACGGGAAAGTGAAGAAATTATTACAGGAATGAGTTTGCTTGTTTTGACGTGGTGCGAATGGCGAATTTAACCCGGCATCGACCGCCACTGAGTAATCGGGTATCGCCTGCGAAGTGGTTCGGATACGCGCCTGGCTGATTCTACGATGGATGGCTGACTTCCGAACCAGGAGCCTTCAGTCCTCGATCGTGGGCATAATTAAGAAGTTACTCAGGAACGTAATATCTCAATAACCCCGCGCATGATCGCGGCCAGAAGCCCCCTCCTACAAATCGATACGGCGCCAGAAGCAGGAGCGGCCTTCCGGCCGCGAAATGTATGCGGCCATGCAGACATGAGATTATTGAGAAGCAATCCAGCCCGGTACCCGGCCACAAATCAAATTAATAACACTGGAAAAATTCACTGTCATTGCGAGCGAAGCGCGGCAATCTCAACCAGATTGCCGCGGTCGCTTAGGCTCCCTCGCAATGACGGGATGGATGCGCTGTCGCTTTTCCACCACATCATTATAAAATCAACAACTTAGGATCTCTGTTAGTAATGTCTCAATAACTCCGTGCATGTGAGAAAAATGCTATCGCATTTTAATCGTGGTCAGAAGACCACTCCTACGTTTGTGGCCGACATTTATTGTAGGAGCGGTCTTCCGGCCGCGAAATGCACGGGGTTATTGAGAACTTACCTCTGTTATTCAAGAGTTACTCAGGAACCATAGATTCCGGCTAAAAACATGCCGGAATGACGGAGTTTAGCAAGAGGCTCATAGGATGTGCTGAGCTTGCGAAGCGCCTCGACCATGTATGATACGCGCCTCTGCCCGCGCCTCATTCTGCAAGATCACGGGTTGAGCAGAGAGTAAACACCCGATCGCCCCGGCGAACCTGGTATGGTTTTTTCACTGCAGGAGAGACTATATAGTTGTTCCCTTGCGGATAGAGGTCACGGAACGCCTCGACCGGTTTCACATCAAGCTTATCAGGATTGATCTTGCACTCCACCAGATCAACACGATCACGCCCGCGCCGGATAACAAAATCCACTTCCCGGTGCGATTTGTCCTGCCAATAGAAAATATCCTCGTCGGCGAAACGGAAGCGCAATGTATCCAATACAAGGTGTTCCCACAACACTCCCCGGTCATCATCACGGATGCTGTCCCAACCCTTTTCAAAAGTGACAAAACCGGTATCAAACGCATAGCACTTGGGCCGGCTGACAATCTCGCGCTTGCCTCCGCCATGAAAGGGGCGCAGCAGGTGTACCGCATGGGCGATCTGCATCGCCTCGATGTGGTTTTTCACCGTGGGACGACTCAATTCACCCAAATTTGCAAGTTGACTGTAGTCCAGCTGTCCACCACTTTGTCGCAGCAGGAGGCGGAAAAGAGAGAGAAAGCCCTGACGATTGCGGATAGCGAACAGTTCCAGAATATCGCGCGCGTAGAAACTGTCGATCCATTCTCTATAAAAGGTGGAATCCTTGCGCGCAGCCAGCAACTGCTCGGGCAGTCCACCATGCAACAGGCGGCGATCGAGATCATGCACGCCGAAGGGGTCGATGCACTCTTCCCAGAGAACCGGACACAAGTGAATAGCCAGCTTGCGCCCGGTGAGCGAATCGCGAAACTTGCGGGTCGCCGCCAGGGTGGAAGAGCCCGTGGCCAGTATTTTTAACCGTGGATGCATATCGGCGGCAATTTTTAGCAGCCGGCTGGGATCATCGAGATGATGCACCTCATCAAGAATCAGCACACTCTCTGGCGCCTGAGCATCAAGAAACAGTTCCGGATCTTCAAGCACCCGAAGGGTGGAGGGCAAGTCGCAGTTCATGTACACCGCGTCCGGCAGCATCCTTGCCAGCGTTGTCTTGCCCACCCGGCGCACACCGGACAGCCAGACGATGGATCGCCGGGTCCAGGCCTGTTGTATTCGTTCCAGCCAGAGGGAGCGTTTAATCATGGTAGTCTATTTTACATATAGACGACTATTTGTAAAGCATACTATCGTGGATGTTCATTTTGAGTCTCTTTTGAAAGCGTGATTACACCACTACTTATCAGCTGTCCAAATGGGGAGACTCAATCGAAACCATCACTTCTCTATCTGCGCCAGCAGCGCCTCGACCACGGCGTTCCAGCCCGCAGCAATATTGTGCAGATTGTAACCGCCTCC
>JAYELV010000266.1:3712-10390 GCA_034717755.1 Pseudomonadota bacterium
ACCACTACTTATCAGCTGTCCAAATGGGGAGACTCAATCGAAACCATCACTTCTCTATCTGCGCCAGCAGCGCCTCGACCACGGCGTTCCAGCCCGCAGCAATATTGTGCAGATTGTAACCGCCTCCACCCAGCGCCAGCAGACGTCCGTCTGCATAGCGGTTCGCCAGTTTGCACAGACGACTGGCCGCATGACGGTGCGCCCCGGCTGAGTAGGCCATATCGGTAATGGGGTCGCCTTTGATACTGTCAGCGCCGCAGTGAAAAATAATGAACTCCGGTTCAGCCTTGACCAGGTAGGCTTCCACCCTCTCCCAGGCAGCATAAAAATCGGCATCGTCGGCGCCGGGGCGCATCGGAATGTTCAGCTTTGTTCCCGCAGCATCGCTCTTGCCGGTTTCGTCAGCGGCTCCTGTACCGGGGTAGAGAAAGCGCCCATCCTCGTGCAGGTCGGCGAAAATCAGGTCAGAATCCTCTTCGAAGGCATAGAAGACGCCATTGCCATGATGGGCGTCGATATCCACATAGGCAACGCGCCGGATGTTGTATCGACTGCGCAGCACCTCGATCGCGATGCCGCAGTCATTGAAGACACAGAATCCCGCTGCTGAATCGCGGCTTGCATGGTGCAGACCTGCGATGGGAACGAAGGCGCGCAGGTGCTCTCCCTTGACCAGTTTATCCACGCCGTCCAGCACGCTACCCGCCACCAACGCCGCCGCCTCGTAGATACCCTTGACAGCCGGCGTGTCACCCTGGTCCAGATAGCCCTCACCGATTCGCGACGCCTCGATGACGCGCTCGACATATTCCGGTGTATGAAACAATTCGATGCTAGAGCGATCAGCAGCAACCGCCTTGCCAATCACGCACCTCTTATCCAGCCCGCGGGCCAGGAACTCCTCGTGGAATGCATGGAAGCGTGCAGGACCGAAAGGGTGCTCTGTACCGAAGTTATAGCCGGCGAGTCGTTCATCGGCGTAAACAATGGTGGTATTGGACATAATGTGAATCTCGCTTATAGATATAATAATCCGTAACTCTCAGGCAACGCAAAGCAACAACGATGTATTGGCTACTCCTCATTCTGCCCGGTTTCATGATACTCCTGCTGTTGGCAGTCCATCTTGGTTTCCGCCCGCCGCGCAACGTAGAGAGCGGCACGCCGTCAGACCTCGGGATTGACTTCACTGCAGTGAATATACCAACAGTTCGGGGCAAGCGGTTGTTTGCCTGGCTGCTGCCCGCTACCCCGCAGGCACCTGTGATTATCATACTGCATGGATGGGGCGGGAATGCGGAGTTGATGCTGCCGGTCGCCCGCCCTTTTCTGAAAACAGGCATGAACGTGCTGCTGGTGGATTCCAGAAACCATGGCGGCAGTGATTCGGACAGTTTTTCCTCTCTGCCGCGTTTTGCCGAGGATGCCGGCTGCGCCGTCGACTGGATAAAATCCCACTTTCAGAATCCATCTCAGAAAATCGTGCTGCTGGGACACTCCGTGGGAGCAGGCGCCGTCCTGCTGGAGGCATCACGACGCAACGATCTATCCGCTGTCATCAGCATCTCTGCTTTCGCCCATCCGGAATGGATGATGCGCCGTTATCTTGAACGCCTGCACCCCCCTTCCTTACTGCTGAACGGGATCCTGCGCTATGTGGAGTGGGTCATCGGGCATCGTTTCGAGCAGATCGCTCCTGTGAATACCCTGGCTAAGATCAGCTGCCCGGTGCTGCTGGTGCATGGCATGGCTGACAACACTGTGCCCGTCTCGGATGCCAAAGCCCTCTCCCGTGCAGCTGATATCGAGTTATTGCTGGTCGAGGATGCAGGTCATGACTCGGTTGAAAAAATAGAGGAGCATGGCGATCAGCTCATCCATTTTCTACTGCAAGCGGGACTATTTCCCGACAAGGCATAATAAACAACGTATCAAATAGAACCAAAGCAGGCAGACAATGACTGAAAAAAGAGTATTGAAACAGGAGAGTAAATATCGAGCAATTATCACATTATTGAAAATATTCACGAAGAAATACGTGAAATGCAAAAACTCCAGAATAATACATATCGTTATGTGGAATAATCATCCGAATATTTGCGCTAACTGACAGGAGAGGCAACATGATAAGGATTGCAATTATATTCATCATCGGCATAGCCCTGGCGCTGTATGCCATCTATGATTGGCGCGTTGCATTACGCATCACCATACCAATCACCTTGATCATTGCATCACTCATCGGCCTGGATATATACCAGACGAATCAGGAGAACAAACAGCGCGAAACACAGCGAGTCACGCAGGAGCGTAACAATGCAATAGACAAAAGCACCACCCATACTGCTCCCGCTGAAGCACCGCAACGCCTGGATGCGGCAGCCATAGAACTACAGCGCATACAGCAGGCCGAAAACAGACGCAAACTTGCCGAAGAGAACAAGAGCACAATTAAAGCATTTTTTAGCGACAACCAGGCCCTGATAGAGGTCTACTTTAATGCTGCATCCAGGTGCAATTCCGACCTGACTTTCGCAGGCAGGATGAATGAGAATAGAGATTGCCTGGCTGCCATCGAAGCCAAGCAGAATCTGCAGGAGATCACTGAACGTACTCTTACCGGTATCAGTAATGAGGCATTGAAAAAAGAGGATTCAACCACCATGTGGAGGATTGAGTACGCTGATCATCAGATGGATTCAGCATATCAACGCTCCAAACGTCGGTAGCATCCTTCATGGCCCCGGTTTACAGGTTGTTATCTCGACGAAGACCGCTCCTGCGCATCCTGCCCTCACGGCATTTGTACATCCATGGCATGTTTAAGAATGCCAAACTTTCGAGTAAAAAATTTTGAATTTTGATAATTTTGATACTGTAAACCGCGTACTTTCAAGTATGAAAATGGATACTGCGCGTATGGAAGATGATGAAATCATCATCAATGAAAAATATACCATCGAAGAGACTGGCTCTCATTGGCATCTGAAAACCAAAGGTCAGCCATGGTCCGGCAGAACTTTTCCAAATCTGCTGGAAGCCATCGAATCAGTCATTATTAGTATCATCATGGAAAATCTGGCAGAGGTCCTGGAGAATGAAAAGAGTCATACGGATTCAAAATTCTATTTAGAAGATTGAAATTTCCACAGTAAAGAAACAGCCAGGAATTCCATCCAGTGCTTGATGCAAAACAGCACAACAAGCCAAAAAAACTGATCGAAAAAACATGCGATTTACAAAATTTTGTAAAATCAGCCTCATATAAGTTGCATTCTTATTGATTATGTAATATCTTTTGCTGCGTTGTTACAAAACACAACTACTTCTACTACTAACTACGAGAGTGAATAGATGGATTTCAATAATATGACCGCTGATGATTTATACAAATTGGCAAAACAGCGTGAGCTTGATGAACGCAAGTTGATTGCTGATCAGAACAAGCAAAAGATTGCCGAACTCCGCGAAGAACGTAAACAACTCCAGGCACGACATAAAAAGGAGATCAATGAGGTAAATTCCAGGATCAGGGCGCTTGGTGGAAAAGTAGCTGGAACTGCAGCGACGGGAAAAGGACGCACAGGCATAAGTGCTGCGATCGTTGAACTGCTTGACGAAGTTGGTGAACTGGATACGACAACGATCCGGGAAAAACTCAATGATATTGGCGTATCAGTTGGCAACCTTGGTCAAACCCTTGCCTATCTGAAGAAAAATGGCAAAGTTGATTCTGTTTCTCGTGGTGTCTACAAGAAGTCTGAGTGAAATTAGGCGTTTCAGAATCATATCCCTTGACCCTGCCATAGAGCAGGGTTTTTTATCAAGGACAGGAGGTCCCTATGTCATCAAGGATTGAAAAAGCACTGCAACGTCATTTTGGTTTTTCAAAGTTGCTTCCCGGCCAGCAGGCCGTTATTCAACATCTGCTCGATGGCCACTCGGCCGCCGCCGTATTTCCCACCGGTGGAGGCAAATCCCTCTGTTATCAGTTGCCCGCGTTGCTGCTGCCAGGCGTGACCCTGGTCGTCTCTCCATTGATCGCTCTGATGAAAGATCAGATCGATGCACTCACTGCACGCAATATCAGCGCCAGCAGGCTCGACTCCTCGCTCACTGCCGATGAATACCGTGAGGTCGTACAAAGACTCAGAAGCGGCGAGCTGAAACTGCTCTACGTCGCTCCCGAGCGCTTCAATAACGAACGCTTCAGGGCGATGTTGCAGCATGTCAGAATCTCCCTGTTTGCCGTGGACGAAGCGCACTGTATCTCGGAATGGGGGCACAACTTCCGCCCCGACTATCTCAAGCTGGCAGGTTTCGCCCGCCAGTTCGAAGCCGAGCGCATACTGGCGTTGACCGCCACAGCTACGCCCACGGTACTGGATGACATCTGCCGGGGGTTCGATATCGAACCACAGTGTGCGGTGCGCACCGGTTTTTACCGCCCCAACCTCGGCATCGAGACGACAGTGGTCGAGGAGTCGCAACGTGACCGGGCTTTGTTGGAGGCCATCGACCGCAATCCACCCGGTGCATCGATCATCTATGTCACCCTGCAAAAAACAGCCGAGAAAGTTGCACAACAGCTTGCCGATGCAGGGCTGCCCGCGCGCGCCTATCATGCAGGGCTCAAGAGTGAACTGCGCAGCGAGATCCAGGAGTGGTTCATGAACTCCACCGATGCCTTCGTAGTCGCCACCATCGCCTTCGGCATGGGGATCGACAAGGCGGATATCCGTGCTGTTTACCACTACAACCTGCCCAAGAGCCTGGAAAATTACTCCCAGGAGATCGGCCGCGCCGGACGTGACGGCGCCGATTCTGTGTGTCAAATGCTGGCCTGCCCGGACGACCTCAACGTGCTGGAGAATTTTGTCTATGGCGACACCCCTGACAAAACAGCTTTACTTGGACTGATCACCGAGCTGTTCGCCCAGCAGCAACACTTCGATGTCAGCCTCTACAGCCTCTCTTTCCAGCACGACATTCGCCACCTGGTACTACGCACGCTGCTGACCTACCTGGAACTGGATGGCTATCTGCTGGGCGGCACCCCCTTCTACGCTGACTACAAATTCAAGCCGTTGAAAAGCTCTGCCGAGATCCTCTCACGCTTCGAGGGAGAGCGGCGTCAGTTTCTTGCCAACCTGTTTCGCCAGGCAATCAAGAGTAAAGTCTGGTTCACGCTTGATCCGGCCGAAGCCGCCACGGCGCTGCAAACCAGCCGTGACAGAATCATACAGGCGCTCGACTGGCTGGGAGAGCAGCAGTTGCTGGAAGTAAAGGTCTCAGGCGTACGCCTGCGTTTTCAGCTGATGCGGCAACCTGACTCCATCGACACCCTGGTCGATGAACTCTACCAGCGCACCATCAAGCGGGAGGAGGCGGAAATCCATCGTCTGCAGCAGGTCGTGGAGCTGATCACCATGGATGGCTGTCAGAGCAACGCCCTGGCAAACCATTTCGGTGAACAGCGTGAAGCAGATTGCGGCCATTGCAGCTGGTGCCTACATGGAAAAAGCGAACTGCCGCCCCGCAGGGAGCAAACGATCAGTGACCAATTGTGGCAAGAGGTCGAGGTCGCCAGGCGGGAGCATGCAGAGCTGCTCGAACAACCACGCATGTTGAGTCGCTTTCTCTGTGGCATCACCTCCCCGCGATTAAGCCGCAGTAAATTGACCAGCCATTCTCTATTCGGCAGCCTCGAGAGTGTCTCCTTCAAAAAAGTGCTGGACCGTGTCCAAAGCGCATGAATGATACAGCCAGGGATGAGGCATGACAGATACTGAAAAAATGATACGGCAGCATCAGCATAAACTGTGCGCCTGCACAGCTTGCCCGGAGATGATCCCACCTGTCGTTGTCGGTGCGGCAGTGGTCTCGCCGGTTATCTCAATCGGCCAGGCCCCGGGAGACCGGGAAGGTCCGGCGGGAAAGCCATTCGCGTGGACTGCGGGGAAAACCCTTTTCAAGTGGTTTGAGTCCATCGGCGTGGATGAGGAGCTGTATCGCAGCCATGTCTATATGGCGGCGGTGTGCCGCTGCTTTCCGGGCAAGAATCCCAAAGGCGGCGACCGTGTGCCGTCCGTGATGGAAATCAAGCATTGCCGTAACTGGCTCGATAAAGAGTTCGCACTACTGCAGCCGCAGCTGTTGATTCCTATCGGCAAGCTGGCCATCGCCCAGCTGATAACCGTCAAAAAACTGGTTGATGTGGTGGGAGAAATACACACTGTCACTTTACAGGAGAGAGAAGTGGATATAATCGCATTGCCGCATCCATCCGGCCTCTCCACCTGGCACAGAACCGAGCCCGGAAAAACCTTGTTGAACCAGGCTCTGCTGCTTATAAAAGAACATCCGGCATGGCGTCAGACGTTTGCGGCGGCGCTAGGAGCCTGTCCGAGAATAGGGGCCGTAGCGAGGGAACACCATTTTGAGTCAGATTTTTCGTGCATTTGAGGCGAATAGCAGCGCTATTTAACGATAATGGACGGAAAATCTGGCCAAAAGAGTGTTTCCGCAGTAGGTCTTCTATTCTCGGACAGGCTCCTAGTACAACGATGCATAAATATCTAACAGTAGGATTAGCATCTAATCCGTCATCCCGGCGAAGGCCGGGATCCACAAAATCAGCCACTTACAGGTCGATACAGTAACTTCTCAATAACTCCG
>JAYELV010000267.1:0-2563 GCA_034717755.1 Pseudomonadota bacterium
GCCTGCAGCTGGCAGGCGCCGCTTTTTTCACATGCGGGACAGCCATGATTGCCTTCGACAAACAGCATCTGCAGCAGGGTGCGGCGCTGCGCCATCAACGTATCGGTGTTATTTTCGACCACTGATCCATCCGCTGCCGGAGTGACACAGGCAGCTGAATGACGTCCATTGACAGTCACCATGCACAACCGGCAGCTGCCATGCGGATGAAACTCCGGGTTGTGGCACAGGTGGGGAATATAGACCCCAGCGGCCAGCGCAGCATCCATAATAGTCTCTCCCTCTGCAAACGGGATTGTTTGACCATCAATCACAAAGTGCCTGCTCATACGCCACCTCCCTCGATATGTGCGCCCGCATCATCCCGGCCGCTGATTTGCCGCGCCTCCTGCAGAGCTGCATCCAGGTCAAATGCCGGTTCAAAGCTGGTCGATTTCAGTCGCGCCTCATATATGTCGGGAAATTTCTCCATGCTGCCAAGGATTGGATTTGCCGCTGTCGCGCCGAGACCGCAATGGCTGCCCTCTCTCACCACGGAACCAATGTTACTCATTACGACAAGATCCTCGGAAGTTGCGTGGCCGCAAACCACCTTGTGCAGACGTTTTTGCAGCAGTGTCGTCCCCACCCGGCAGGGTGTGCAGAAGCCGCAGCTCTCGTGTACGAAAAAATCGTTAAAGTTTTCGATGACATTCAGCAGATTCCGCTGCTGACTGAATATCATCATGGAACCCCCGGTAGAGAGATCCTCAAAGGCGATGCTGCGATGAAATTCTGATGGCGGCACGCACTCTCCGGCAGGACCCGCAATCTGCACTGCCTGCACATCCTCTGCGCCGCAATCACGCAGTATGGTTTCGATGTTCACCCCGTAAGGATATTCATACACACCCGGATGCGAGCAGTCGCCGGAAATGCTCAACAATTTGGTTCCCGCTGACTCTTCTGTGCCCCTGGAGCGAAACCACTCCGCCCCGTTGGCCGCAATCATTGCCGCCGCGACAAGGGTTTCGACGTTGTTCACCACGGTCGGCCTGCCGCGATAACCCTCGGTCACAGGAAAAGGGGGGCGGATTCTCGGGATGCCGCGCTTGCCTTCCAGTGATTCGATCAGGGCTGACTCCTCACCGCAGATATAGGCCCCGGCACCAAGATGAATCTCTATATCAAAATCGAATCCTGCTTGCCCGAGGATGGAGTCTCCGAGCAGATTTGCATCACGACGACGCTGCAACTTCATCTGCAGATCCTCCAACAGATAGAGATACTCGGCGCGCAGATAGAGAAAACCCCGGCTGGCGCCGATCACCCCGGCGCACAGGGTCATGCCCTCAAACACCCGGTCGGCATAGGCCTGCAACAGTACACGATCCTTGAAAGTGCCCGGCTCGCCTTCGTCCGCGTTGCATACGACGACACGCTCATCGGCGCTGGCGTCACGACAAAAGCGCCATTTCAATGCCGTTTTGAAACCCGCGCCTCCGCGACCGCGCAATCCCGATGCCTCAAGCTCATTGAGCAGCTGTTCAGCGCCGCGATCGACAATCGTCCTGATTGCACTCCCCTGCTGTAAATCATTACCCAGCAACAGATCCCGGCGCTGAATATTCTCGCCGACGACAAAGAGTTCCTGTGGCCACTCTCCAAGCGGCATGCGCTCCTTGATCAGCCCCGCGATCTGTTCAATGCGCTGCGGTGTCAGTAAGGTAAGAGTACGATTATTAACCAATGCTGCAGGCCCCTGATCACCCATGCCGGTGCAGGAGGTATATCCAAGGCTCACCGCACCATCCGCCCTGGTCATTCCGGGCTCAACACCCAGGCGCTGCGCCAGCATCCCCGCAAGCTCACGGCTCCCCGACATCTGGTCAACGATGTTATCGCTAATCAGCAGATCGTAGAGACCACGCGGCTGCACGTGCAAAAAGCTGTAAAAACCGATCACACCCTCAATGTTTGCCGGGGTCAGCGAGAGCTTTTCAGCAATCAGCTCCAGAGCAGCGGAAGGAACATGGTTGAATACCTGCTGCACACCGATCAATATCTGCAGCAGGTTATAGGGATCATGCCCCCACTGCCTGAGCAGATCAGCGGTGACATCCTCGACAGAGAGATTGTACGTCATAGATGCTCCTCGTAAAAAAGCGTGCTTCACTCATTAATTCTTCCAGATAGTTTAGACCATACCTCAGCCTTTTATCGCAATATAAATGTGGTTTTATTGATCTGGATAAAGTATTTGAAGAATTCTCGCAATCCACCTATCCGGCGCCCCTGGAGATTGCCTCGTTCCTCGCAATAACACGAACCGTCATTGCAAGCACAGCGCGGCAATCCCGTTTCTCACAATGGAAATTTAATAAATGTCTCCTTGAAATAGTCGACCTGTGCAGCAAGCTTGCTTTATAATTGCGCACTGCATTCCATTCAAGCCGGTGTAGCTCAGTTGGTAGAGCAACTGATTCGTAATCAGTCCATGAGGGAGGTCGAATCGTAAACGGCCCACCAATTAACTAATAATTATCAGATTTCAGGAAGGAATCGGCAGTTTTTGCCTTCTGGC
>JAYELV010000268.1:0-2562 GCA_034717755.1 Pseudomonadota bacterium
TGCAGCATCGGATCTCACAAGTCATCAAGAGGTTCCCGGGTAGTCCGCTCTCTTCTCGGGGAGGGGATTAGGGAGTCAGAGGAATTAACATGGGTTATCTGCGCCATCTGAAAAGTTGCAACAACTTTGATCCACATCTCTACACGCCATTCAGGCTCGATGGTAAACAGGTTGGCTGGGTAACCGAGCCGTTCCGCGAGCGCCTGCGACAGGAGCCAATCTTCGTCATCCATGATGACGAGATCACACTTGTTTCTGAACTGCATGACTTTCATGAAAGAACCAATGCATTGTCTGAGCTGGTGGTCAAACTGCACCGCGAGGGCCTGACAAATACCATCCTCAACGAACCTTATGCGTTCACCTATGGATCCAGAGATGAGGCGTTGTGCCTCATTGATCGGGCCGCGGCAGTACTCTTTGGTCTGCGTTCATTCGGACAGCATGTGAATGGCTTTGTGCGCACCGCCAGCGGACTACAGATGTGGGTCGGCCGTCGCGCCAAAGATCGCTATCTATTCCCCGGAAAACTCGACCAGATCGTTGCCGGTGGACTTCCCTGGGGTGTGACTCTCGAGGAGAATCTGATAAAAGAGTGTTATGAAGAGGCTGGTATTTCCGCCGACGTTGCCAGGCAGGCGCTCCCGGTGGGCATCATCCGCTACCAGCTTAGCAGTGAGCGCGGCGGCAAGCAGGATCTGCTTTACTGTTATGACCTCGAGTTGCCGCCGGATTTCCAGCCGCGCTGCACCGATGGTGAAGTCGATGAGTTTTACCTGATGCCGCTGCATGAAATTGCAGCCCTTGTCAGGGAGAGCGATGAATTTAAACTCAACTGCAATCTGGTGATCATCGATTTTCTGATTCGACACGGCTGGCTGCAGCCGCATGACCCCGAATATGTGGAACTCGCGTCCGGACTGACTCAGTCGTGAGTACAAGAGAGGACTGAGGCGTGAGTAGTGAGACGTGAGTAGTGAGTAACGAGTGCTGAGGAGTGAGTAACTACAACCAGCCTCAGTCCTCGTTACTCACGTCTCAGTCCTGTCTTTCCTACTCAGACCTGTCTTTTACCTTGGTGCTTTTTTTAAATTGTTCGAAGCGCTTTGCAACAGTGCTGTTTCTCTCTGCTTGTTTGAGTGCTTGCATCAGCGGCTGATGTACGCTCGGTATAAACAGCAAGTCCTGTAGCAGCTGATCAAAACCCTGTTGTTCGATCCTCTCATTGGCGAGCGCTTGCAAAAACAGGCGTGCAAATTCCGGCTGCTGCAGCAACTCCCAGGCGCGTGCGGATATGGCAGAGAGCACTTCGATGTCGCTTGCCACTGTTGGATGCTGCAGCACCGTTTCAAAGGCGGAGTGCTGGATGGAGATTGCACTGCTGTTGGAGAGCGCCCGCAGCAGCGCAGCAGTTTGAGGGATATCGGGCTGAAGAGTCTGCAACTGCTGCTGAAGACGCTGTTCCAGCGGCATTGCAATGCCAGCTGGAACCTTCTCATTTTCCAGGCAGTGGCACAGTGCAATCAAAGGTTCTGCCGGCAGATGGGGCAGGGCGGATGCTATGCACTCCTCATGTTGAGCATGTCTGGCTGCAATATCGGCAATTCCCTGGTAGCCGACGAAACTCCACTGATCCCATCCCGGCTTGCCTTCGAAGTAGTCGATGGCATGCGCATAAAAGCGTGACGGATCCCGGTTGAGATCGGCTGACACCCTGGCATGAAACACTGCGAGACGATCTTCCCGTGGCTTGAATGTACAGGGATTGTCTTTCAAGGCATCCTGCAACTGGCTGGAGTCACTCTGCTGTTGATTGAAGCGCCACGCCTCGAGCAGGCGCTGCAGAAAATAGTCCCGCGACGGCTGCACCAGTTTCGCCTGTTCATCGAGCGGCATACGCAGAAACCAGATTTGAATCTGCTGTGTATCATCACTCTGCATGAGCAAACCGAACCAGGCCTGGCGCATCAGCGGGGCAGGCCAGCTGAGTTTTGCATGTTCGAAGCGTAAAAATTGTTTGCGATCGATTTTATTGACACGCCTGCCCATGTCATAGAGATGGACTTTGACGCCGGACTCTTCCAGCAGTTCAATCAGCGTCGATGGTGCTGCAGTTTGGATCGTCATTTCATCCACGTAATAATATGATGCACCAGCTCATCAGCATCATCTTCGCACACACAGCGCCCCCTGATGCTGTTGCCGGATTGCGCGACGGTATCCGCATTGCCTGAAACCAGCGGATGCCACTGCGGCAGCTCTTTTCCCTCCTGCAGCAGCCGATAGGCGCATGTGGAGGGCAGCCAGTAGGGGTCATCGAGGTTGTCAACCGTCAGGGTGACGCAGTCGGATACCAGTGTGGAGCGGTTGCTGTAATCTGTGCATTGACCACTCTTCACATCCAGCAGCCGGCAGTGTACATTGGTGAAATAGATCTCCCGCGTCACCTCGTCCTCGAGACGATGCAGGCAGCACTTGGCGCAGCCGTCACAGAGTGACTCCCACTCGTCGCGGTTCATCTCATCGAGAGATTTGTGGCGCCAGAATTCTCTATTGCTGTCA
>JAYELV010000269.1:0-2558 GCA_034717755.1 Pseudomonadota bacterium
AGACGTCGAACATGCCTGCGTGCTGCCGAATGGCATGGTGCTCCTCAATCTGGGAGCCGTAATGCACCGGCATTTCCCAGCCGCCGAAAGGCACCATGCGCGCACCCAGATCGTGATGCGTCTGGTTTAGAATCGTTTTTTTATCCATAGGGTGGTTCGCTAGTTGCAGACGTTGGCCCGTGAGTTGCCAATTTTTCTCACAGGGATATGGTTGAACCTGAGACTATAGCTTGAGAGCTGTTTTGGAGCAAATGTAAAAAATGATTCCAGCAATTCTCAATGTACCTCATAGAGTGCCGATACCCAAAAAAGACTTTTACCACGAAGCACACGAAGACCACGAAGAATCAACTGGATACAAAAAATGACTTCGTGCTCTTCGTGTGCTTCGTGGTGAGTATCTCTCTACATATAGAACTGCTGAATTGGTTCCCCCGGATTTAGTAGACAATGATCCATGTCAAGCGCATGAAAATTACCCCTCCAGGAATTGATGGGTAGATCTTGCTTCATGCGGAAAACGGGCGGATGTATACTACCTCTTTTTTTCCCAATCCCCGTTGCGAAGATTGGTTCTGAATAGAAGGTAGAAATCTGTGCGTCTGATGCATGCGCTGGCGAAAGTTGGCGGAAATACCACACTCTCCCGCATTCTTGGATTTGTTCGTGATCTGGTGTTTGCGCGCCTGTTTGGCGCCAACGAGATGACGGATGCTTTTTTTGTTGCTTTCAAAATCCCCAACTTTCTGCGCCGCCTGTTTGCAGAAGGCGCCTTTTCTGTCGCCTTTGTACCGGTGCTTTCCGAATATAAAGCGACACGCAGTTTTGAGGATCTGAAAACCTTTGTCGATCACATCGCCAGTACCCTCGGGCTGGTGCTGCTGATCGTTTCTGTCGTTGGTGTTCTCGCGGCGCCGCTGCTGATCGCGCTGTTTGCCCCGGGGTGGTATTTTGGTGACAGTGGCGATGCAGAGCTTGCAGCGGATATGTTGCGCCTCACCTTTCCCTACCTGCTGTTTATCTCGCTGACAGCATTTGCCGGCGGCATATTCAATACCCATAACCAGTTCGGTATTCCCTCTTTCACGCCGGTGCTGCTGAATCTGGTATTGATTGCCTGCGCCTACTGGCTGTCGCCTTTTGTCGATCCACCGATCATGTCGCTGGCATGGGGAGTGCTGATCGCAGGTATTGCTCAATTTACATTCCAGCTGCCATTTCTCTATCGCCTGAAACTGCTGCCAAAATTTACTACACCGACCTTCAAAGACGAGGGCATCAGCCGCGTGCTGAAGTTGATGGCCCCGGCAATCTTCGGCGTCTCTGTCACCCAGTTGAATCTGTTACTCGACACACTGATCGCCTCCTTCTTGCAGAAGGGAAGCATCTCCTGGCTCTATTACTCCGATCGTCTGATGGAGTTTCCGGTAGGGATATTGGGGGTGGCGCTGGGAACCGTCATCTTGCCCAATCTCTCCAGAAAGCATGCAGAATCCTCTCCGCGGGAGTTTTCCGAGATGCTCGACTGGGCTTTGCGCTGGGCGATATTGCTGGGTATTCCGGCAGCGGTAGGTTTGCTGGTGCTGGCCGGTCCGCTGATTGCAACGCTGTTCCAGTCGGATGTGTTCGATGCGCATGATGTGCAAATGGCGCGATTGAGTCTCATGGCCTATTCCTGCGGGTTGATTCCCTTCATGATGATCAAGGTGTTGGCGCCGGGCTTCTATGCACAGCAGGATACGAAAACGCCGGTGAAGATTGCGATCGTAGCGATGGTCGTCAATATGGTGATGAACCTCATCTTGATGCAGTTTTTACAGCATGCGGGTCTGGCGCTGGCGACCTCGATCGCGGCTGCGGTCAATGCAACGTTGCTGTTCCGGATTTTGCGCAAAAGAGAGATCTATCAACCACCCCGGGGCTGGCCATTGCTGCTGCTGAGGGCTGCAATAGCCGCCGCAGTCATGGGTGGAATGCTCTATTGGCTGGCAGGCCCTTTGCAGCAGTGGCTGGTTTCAGACTGGGTATGGCAAACCGGCCATCTTGCCGCCTGGGTGATTATTGGTGTAGTCGTCTATTTCGGTGCACTGGCTGTTGTCGGAGTACGCGTCAGGGATTTTCGTGGCCGGCAGGTTTGATGGCTGGTGTGTCAAAGCTGCAGATTGTGGATTACTAAAGTAGCAATTTTCAATGCGGCAATAGTGTGTAGATATTTTAAAAGACTTTTACCACGAAGCACACGAAGACCACGAAGAATCAATTGGATAAAAAATGTCTTCGTGCTCTTCGTGTGCTTCGTGGTGAGTTTATCTCTACTATTTAAAATTGCTGCTCCGGTAAGGTCTTGCCTGGATTCAGGATATTGTTTGGGTCGAACTGGTGTTTGATTTGATGCATTAACTGCAGCGCAACCGGATCCAGTTCACGTGCGATGTAATCGCGTTTTACAATGCCGACGCCATGTTCTCCGGAGAGGGTTCCCTGCAGTTCCAGCACCAGTGAGAAGACGTCTGACAGACATGCTTCGGCGCGTGCAGTCTCGCCGGGATCATCCGGAT
>JAYELV010000270.1:0-2550 GCA_034717755.1 Pseudomonadota bacterium
TGAGCACACTGAGTTCAAAGTTCACAAGCGGGGAGGAGTCTGAAAATGAGTCTGAATTGGGTGAAGCGGTCATATTCATTTGCTCCCGGCTTTATGTGATCAAATGGTCTGTTGAATCGTCAATTCTAATACGCAATTTATGTACCAATCACTTGAAGCTAGCTCGTCAATGATGTGCTTCCGAGATATTACGCTGCTCAAGTGCAGAAACATCCACGCAAAGGACGCACTCCCATAGAGGAATAGAGAAAGATTGCGACAAATTGTCCTGCCGGGCCAACCCACAAGGGACAAAACTCCCCAATCTCTCCAATATTACCCCATGAATAATCGTTAAATAGCGAATTTCCATCCGCGGTATAGAAATTGCTTGGGTTAGATAGGTTTTAGGTTTTAGGTTTTAGGTTTTAGGTTTTAGGTTTTAGGTTTTAGGTTTTAACAAAATACTACTACTGAGCAGCGACAGGAAATTCTTCATGAACAGTATTCCTCCTCTCTATCAGCCGGAAATGACCAATGCTGGACTGCAGGCCACTTCTGCCGTCACTGCAGTCGATGAGTTCGGGGCGGTCAGAGAGGGGCATGTCGCCGCCGAACGCGCACTGACGGTCTATATTGACAAGCGTGAAATCGTCACCCTGATGTCCCTGGGAACGCACCCGGAACTACTGATCCTCGGCTGGCTGCGCAACCAGCGCCTGGTTGCCGATATCGAATCGATCAAAGCGGTGCAAATCGACTGGGAGACCGATGCAGCAGTGGTGACCACATTTGACGGTGTAGAGGGACTGGAGGAGAAACTTGGCCGCAAGACCGTTACAACCGGTTGTGGTCAGGGGACTGTTTTCGGCAGCCTCATGGATGACCTGGAAAAAATCAGGCTGCCAAAGATCACAGTTCTGCAATCGCGCATCTACGCCATGCTGAAAAGCCTCTCGGATCACAATGCCGTCTACAAACGAGCAGGAGCCGTTCATGGCTGTGCGCTTTGCCGGGACGATAGTATCCAGCTTTTTGTCGAGGATGTGGGCCGGCACAATGCCGTGGACGCCATCGCCGGCCATATGTGGCTGAACAGAACAGAGGGACATGACAAATTTTTCTATACGACCGGCAGACTCACCTCGGAGATGGTCATCAAGGTGGCGCAGATGGGCATACCACTGCTGCTGTCGCGTTCCGGCGTCACCCGCATGGGCCTGGATCTTGCCGGCAAAGTTGGCGTCACCCTGATCGCACGCGCCAAAGGACGGCATTTTCTGATCTATAACGGTGCTGAAAACATCCTCTTTGATGCCATTCCCAAGCCCGTTGGCGGAACCGGATGATGTCCACGCCAATGCTCTCTCCGCTGGAAAACTTCATGAGCGTAAAGCAGGTCGCGGTCTACCTGCATCTGAATGAAAAAAAGATCTACACCCTGGTCAATGACGGGCAGATTCCGGCAACCAAGGTGACAGGCAAATGGATGTTTCCGCGTGAATTGGTCGACCGCTGGGTGCTCGACTCGTCACATGGCGGCCTGCTCACCGACCGCCTGGTCATCGCCGGCAGCGACGACCCGCTGCTGTATCGCATTATTTTGCAGTTCGCCAGGGATAGCGGCTCTCATGCACTCATTTGCTACAACCCGACCGGCGCCAGGCCGGGACTCGATCTGCTGCAGGCCAGCCGGGTCGATGCCTGCGGCCTTCACTGGGGTCCCGACCGGGAGAGTCATCTACGTCATCCCGCATTGCTACAGCAGTATGCACAACACCGACAATGGGTTCTCATACGACTGTTCCGCAGAGAGCAGGGCATCATGCTCAATTCACAGGTGTACGATGAAATTACGCATACACCGGATCTGTTTGATCGACGCTTTCGCTGGGCGCTGCGCCAGAACGGCGCAGGGGCACAACGATTCCTCATGGAGATGCTCAGTATTCACAACCTGAGCAGCGATCAACTCAACTCGGAGTTCACTGCACTCTCTGAACGCGACGCGGCAGCAGCCATCGCCATGAATATGGTTGATGCCGCACCCGGCGCACGCGCTGCCGCCAGGGAGTTTGGGCTCAAATTTGCTCCTGGAGGATGGGAGTCTTTTGATCTGGCACTGCCACGCAGCATCTGGTTTCGCCGGCTGTTCCAGGATCTGTTGACTCGCCTGAAATCGAAATCCTGCATGACGCTGGCAGAATCGTTGACAGGATACGATCTTGATCAGTCCGGCGAACTGGTGTGGGGAGATGACTAGTACAACGATGCATAATTATCTAGCAGTAGGATTAGCATCTAATCCGTCATCCCGGCGAAGGCCGGGATCCATAGAATCAACTACTTACAGGTCAGTACAGTAACATCTCAAAAAGTCCGTGCATTGTTCGAGTCTGCGCAGGGTCGGGATCAGCCTTTCAGGGACGCGTGAATACGTCCCTGTATGCTCTGATAAAACATCCCTGTTTTATACAGCCCTGAAAAGCAGACTCCCGACCCTGCTTCCTGCACGGGGTTATTGAGAAGTTACTCAGTACACATGGATTCCGGCTAAAAAACTGCCGGAAT
>JAYELV010000271.1:0-6988 GCA_034717755.1 Pseudomonadota bacterium
GGCATCTCCAAACAGCTGCTGCCGGTGTACGACAAACCGATGATCTACTACCCGCTGTCGGTGCTGATGCTTGCAGGCATTCGCGAGATACTGATCATCTCCACACCGCGTGATCTGCCGGCATTCGAGGAACTGCTCGGCAGCGGTGAGCAGTGGGGAATCTCACTGAGTTATGCGGTACAGCCGGAGCCTGAAGGGCTGGCGCAGGCATTTCTGATTGGCAGAGCGTTTATCAACGGTTCTCCCTGCGCCCTGATTCTTGGTGACAATATCTTCTATGGACAAGGTCTACAGGATTTAATGCATGCTGCTGTCAGACAGGCGGATGAGGGTGGAGCAACTGTCTTTGGCTACCGGGTTAAAGACGCACGCTCTTACGGTGTCGTTGAGTTTGATGACAGCGGCAGGGTGATCTCCCTGCAGGAGAAACCTGAAAAACCGAAATCGAAGTATGCGGTTACAGGCCTCTACTTTTATGACCGGCAGGTGTGCGACCTGGCGGCGGAGATCAAGCCCTCCGCGCGCGGTGAACTTGAGATCACCGATCTGAATATCATCTATCTGCAACAGGAGAAGCTCAACGTGCAGCGCTTCGGGCGCGGTTTTGCATGGCTGGATACCGGCACCCATGAATCCCTGATGCAGGCGGGCAACTATATTCAGACCATCGAGGAGAGGCAGGGGCTAAAAATCGCCTGCCTGGAAGAGATCGCCTACCAGCAGCAGTGGATCAGCGCACAGCAACTTCAACAGCAGGGTGAGATGTTAAGCAAGAACAGCTATGGGCAGTATCTGCTGGGGCTGTTGTAGAGGGAGGTTTTAAGTTTTAGGTTTTAAGTGTTAGGAAATTCAGCTCCCGGTTGCAGGGACGGGGCTTTTAAGAACGGTATAAGCTTTTATCAATCCGAGCGCAGCGAGGAACCTAAAACCTAAAACCTAAAACCTAAAACCTAAAACCTAAAACCTACCTCTTTCCCGCTTTACGTTGTGGAAACAACACTGCCGCTACATCCGCATACTGGCTGGCGAAGTGAACCTTGAATCCCCTGGTGATGTGCTGCGGGATCTCTTCATAATCCCCCTGGTTGTCCGCCGGCAGGATGAGCTCACGAATCCCTGCGCGTCTGGCGGCGATTACTTTCTCGCGAACCCCTCCTACGGGGAAGATTTCACCTGTCAGGGTGAGTTCGCCGGTCATGGCGATGTTGCGCACCGGTTTGCGATTCAGCGCGAGGGATAGCAGCGCACTGGCCATGGCGGCGCCGGCGGAGGGTCCGTCTTTGGGCGTCGCCCCTGCAGGGACATGCAGATGAATGAATGCCTCCTTGAAAAAATCGGGATCGGCATTGAATCTTTCGGCATGGCTGAGAATATAGCCATAGGCGATCTCTGCCGACTCTTTCATGACATCGCCAAGCTGGCCGGTGAGCTTGAAGCCACGATTGAAGCTATGGGTATGCACGGCTTCGATACTGAGCGTCGCGCCTCCCATACTGGTCCAGGCCAGTCCGGTAATGACACCGACGCCATTGAGATTGCGCTCATCCTTGAAAATAGCATGACCGAGGTAGGATTCCAGATCCTCTTTTTTGATTTCGATCGGTGTGGCTTCATCATGCAGAATTTTTACTACGCATTTGCGCACGATCTTGCCAAGCATCTTTTCGAGTCTGCGAACCCCGGCATCGCGCGCATAGCGATCAATGATCGCACGCATCGCAACTGCACCTAATTTGACCTGGTTGCGCTTCAGCCCGGCGCGTTTGAGTTGGCGTGGAAGCAGGTATTTACGTGCAATCTGCAGCTTCTCTTCTGCGATATAGGCTGACAGAGGGATCACTTCCATGCGATCCAGCAGCGGCGCCGGTATGCTATCCGTCTGGTTGGCGGTACAGATAAAGAGAGTGTTGGAGAGATCGAAGCGCAGATCGAGATAGTGATCCAGGAAATCCTGATTCTGTTCAGGATCCAGCACCTCCAGCAGAGCGGAGGCAGGATCACCATGATAAGAGCCTCCGATTTTATCGATCTCGTCCAGTATGATCACAGGGTTTTGCGTTTCGGCCTCTTTCATCGCCTGGATGAATTTTCCGGGCATAGCGCCGATATAGGTGCGGCGGTGTCCCTTGATCTCTGCCTCATCGCGGATGCCTCCGACCGAGAGACGGAAAAAATTGCGGTCCAGCGCAGCGGCTATGGAGTGCCCGATCGAAGTCTTGCCAACTCCCGGAGGGCCGACCAGCAGAATGATGGAACCGCTGATCTCCCCTTTCATCTTGCCGACAGCGAGAAACTCGATGATGCGCTCCTTGACGTCATCGAGTCCATAGTGGTCGCGATCAAGAACTTTGCGGGCATGCACAAGATCCAGGTTGTCCTGTGACTCCATGCCCCAGGGCAGCACGGTGATCCAGTCGATGTAGTTGCGCGTGAGTGCAAATTCCGGGGAGCCTGTTTCGAGCACGGCCAGTTTTTTCATCTCTTCATCGAGACGTTTCTGAGCCTGTTCGCTGAGTTCCAGTTCCTGCATACGTTCACGAAAGGTATCGAGTTCGGCGGTGCGGTCATCCTTGGCGATGCCGAGCTCCTGTTGAATCTCCTTGAGCTGTTCGCGCAGGAAAAATTCGCGCTGCTGCTTGTCCATGCGCTCTTCGACGCGCTGACGGATGTTATGCTGGGATTTAGCAACTTCCAGTTCGTTGTGCAGCAGGTTGATGACCTTCTCCATACGCGGCAGCACCTTGGGCGTCTCCAGCACCTCCTGCAACTCCTCCTTGCTGGCAGTGGTCAGGCTTGCGGCAAAATCGGCCAGATGCGAAGGGTCGTCCGGACCAAAGCGGTCGAGAAACATGCGCAGCTCTTCTGCATATAACGGGTTGAGTGGCAGCAGCTCCTTGATGGTGTTGATGATGGCCATGGCGTATGACTTGATATCCTCAGTCGGTGTACCGCTGAACTCCTTGATATATTCGACACGCGCCGAGAATGGCGCCTCATCCGAGAGGAATTCAAGAATGCGAAAGCGCTGCAGGCATTCGATCAGTACTTGCAACTGGCCGTCCACAGTCTGGGCGCGATGAATGCGCCCGACGGCGCCAACAGTGTAAAACTCATCACTCTTTGCCAGTTCGGATTTGTCTCCGTGCGTCAGGATGATCCCCACCAGATCATTATCTGATTCAGATATCTCCTGAATTGTCGGCGCCCATGCGGCGCCATCCATCAGCAACGGTACGGCCTGTCCGGGAAAAAAAGGACGCGAAGCAACCGGCAGCAGGTGGATGCTATTGGGTAATACATCCCCCGCTCGCGCCAACGGGTTTTTCGGTATGATTTCGATGTCAGGTTGTCGGGTTTCGTCATTCATAGTGGTTGTTTTTTTCGATCTCCAGCAAGGTTCGCCAGTTTTACATAAGAGCTGACAGAAATCGTCTCCGCTCTCGCTGTCGGGTCAATTCCAACAGCTTCCAACATGGGGCCATCGATACTTTTTTTCAAGGAGTTAAGCACAATTTTGCGCCGCTGGCTGAAAGCCTGTTGTAAAATTTGATCCAGCAGTTGAGGATAGCGGATTACCTGCATGGCATCCATGTCAGGCACCAATCTTACGATGGCAGATTCAACCTTTGGCGCAGGCTTGAATGCGCCCGGACCGATCAGGAACAGCATTTCACAGCTGCAGCGCGCCTGAATGGCAACTGAGAGGCGTCCGTAGGTTTTTGAACCAGGTGGGGCAACGATGCGTTCAACCACCTCTTTCTGCAGCATGAAGTGGAGATCAAGAATGCACCCGGACTGTCCAAGCAGGTGAAACAGCAGTGGCGTGGAGATGTTGTAGGGGAGATTTCCCAGCAGGCGCAGTTTTTCACTTTTTTCCACAAGGCTGCAGAAGTCAAAGCGCAGAGCATCGGCATTGTGGATGTTGAAGTGATCTGCCTGGCTGAGAGTATGCAGCCCTGAAATCAGATCCCGATCCAGTTCGACCACATCCAGTTTTTCGCAGCGATCGATCAAGCGGGTGGTGATGGCGCCCTGACCGGGGCCAATCTCGACCAGATGCTGCCCCGCTTGTGGTTGTATGGCATTGACAATGCGCTGTATGACGGCAGGATCATGTAAGAAGTTTTGGCCGAAGCGTTTTCTTGGTTGATGTCGCATAGATGCATTATGCTATAAATACGCACTTCCGGGTTGTTGTTTGAATTCGCAGTCGAATGTTATTCATTAACCACAGATACACACAGATGAACACAGATTAAGAGAAGGAATAAAAATATCTGTGTGTATCTGTGTTCATCTGTGGTAAAAAACTTCTTTGCTTGTGGAAAAATTCAGCCACGCTTCCTCATCAGGGTAGATTAAATATACAATGAAAAATATACTGGTCATAGGCGGTCACGATCCCAGTGGCGGTGCTGGCATTCAGGCTGATATCGAGGCGATAGCAGCCAATGGCTGCCATGCCGTGACTGTGATATCGGCCCTGACAGTCCAGGACACCAGCAATGTATTCCAGATGATTCCGGTCAAGGCCAGTGTCTTTCGCCGCCAGCTTGATGTGTTGCTTGATGATATGCCGATTGCTGCTGTCAAGATCGGTTTGATCGGCAATGCCGAGAATGCCAGAGTGATTTCACAACGACTCAGGATGATGCCACAGGTTCCTGTCGTCGTTGATCCAGTGCTTGCCGCAGGCGGAGGCTCGGAACTGGCGACAGATGCTCTGCTGCAGTTTTACAGAAACGAGTTGCTGCCACTGACCACGGTGTTCACTCCCAACCTTCCTGAAGCACAGCGTCTGAGTGAGCAGGTTGAGGTTGATGACTGTGCTTTTGTGCTGCTGGAGAAAGGCGCAAGGAATGTTCTGATTACCGGTGGACACGAACAGGCGGATGCCGTCGTCAACCGCCTCTATGACAGGAACGGAAATGTGGAAGAGTGGCACTGGCCGATTCTCGAGGGCGAATTTCATGGCTCCGGCTGTACCCTGGCATCAGCGATAGCCGCATTTGTCGCACAGCAATTGCCTTTGAATCTTGCGCTGCGTCTCGCACAGGCGTATACATGTGACACTCTGGATCAAGCCCTTCAGCTGGGCAGCGGGCAGCTGATTCCGTTGCGAATCACCGCTGGCGGTGATGGTGGCGCCAAGTGAAATTATCCGGGCTCTATGCGGTCACGACACCCTCGCAGAATCTTCCGCAACAGGTTGAAGCAGCCATTGCAGGTGGTGCGCGGGTGATTCAGTATCGTGATAAAAACAGTGATCGGTCGCTGCGCCTGCAACAGGTGCAGCAGTTAAACCGGATATGCAGTGCAGCAAAAATCCCCTTGATCATCAATGATGATGTTGAACTGGCTGCCAGAATTTCAGCCGCAGGCGTGCATCTGGGACGCGATGATAGCGCTATCAAAAATGCACGCAGGGATCTTGGAAGTGATGCCATTATCGGTATCTCCTGTTACAACGATTTTGATCTGGCTGTGCAGGCGCAGCAGCAGGGAGCTGATTATGTCGCCTTCGGCAGTTTCTTCGCTTCCCCCACCAAGCCGCTTGCCGTGCGGGCTGACACCTCCTTGCTGCAGCGTGCAAAACAGGAGCTCGAAATTCCCGTGGTTGCGATTGGCGGTATAACAACGCACAATGGCGGATTATTGATCGAGGCTGGCGCGGATATGCTGGCGGTGATCACAGCACTTTTTGCACAAGCGGACATCGAACAGACCAGCCGCAGCTTTGCACAACTATTTTTGGAGAAGAAACAATGAGTCAGTCCAGCGATCTGTTTGCACAGGCACAGTTACACATACCCGGTGGGGTCAATTCTCCGGTGCGCGCCTTCAAGGGAGTTGGCGGCGACCCGGTTTTTATTGACTCTGCAGCAGGAGCCTGGCTCTATGATGCGGACGGAAACCGCTATATTGATTATGTGGGTTCCTGGGGGCCGATGATTCTCGGACATGCCCATGCGCAGGTGATCGAGGCTGTTGAAGCCGTGGTGCGCAAGGGGCTCTCTTTTGGCGCCCCTACCGAACTTGAAACAAAAATGGCAGATGCTGTTTGTGCGCTGATGCCATCCATCGAAATGGTGCGCATGGTCTCATCCGGTACGGAAGCAACCATGAGCGCCATTCGCCTGGCGCGCGGCTATACCGGGCGTGACAAAATCGTTAAATTCGAGGGTTGTTATCACGGTCACTCCGACTCGCTGCTGGTCAAGGCAGGCTCTGGCGCTCTCACCTTTGGTGAGCCTTCGTCTCCGGGAGTTCCGGCATCACTGGCTGAACTCACTATCACACTAAATTACAATGACAGTTCCCAGGTGCGTGAGATATTCTCCACTATGGGCGATCAAATCGCCTGCATCATCGTTGAGCCTGTAGCAGGTAATATGAACTGTATCCCACCTCTGCCGGGCTTTCTCGAGACCCTGCGTAGTGAATGTGACAAATCCGGTGCGGTGCTGATATTCGATGAGGTCATGACCGGATTTCGTGTGGCGCTTGGCGGGGCGCAGGCTGTGTATGATGTCAAACCGGATCTCACCACGCTGGGTAAAGTGATTGGCGGCGGCATGCCCGTTGGCGCCTTTGGCGGAAAACGTGAAATCATGGAAAAGATCTCTCCGCTGGGGCCTGTCTATCAGGCGGGAACACTCTCCGGCAACCCGATTGCAATGACAGCGGGCCTGAAAACACTGGAGTTGATCTCTGAAACTGATTTTTACAGCAAGTTGACAGAAAAGACTGGAACATTGGTCAGCGGTTTGAAAATGCGAGCTGCAAAAGCCGGCGTTACGGTGACTACGAACCAGGTTGGAGGCATGTTCGGCCTGTTTTTCAGCGATGCTGAAAAAGTGACGGATTTTACGCAGTCAATGGCCTGTAATCAGGAGCAGTTCAGGAAGTTTTTCCACGCGATGCTGGATCGGGGCGTCTATCTGGCTCCTTCCGCGTTTGAAGCGGGATTTGTTTCTGCTGCGCATAG
>JAYELV010000271.1:7088-10303 GCA_034717755.1 Pseudomonadota bacterium
CGGATTTTACGCAGTCAATGGCCTGTAATCAGGAGCAGTTCAGGAAGTTTTTCCACGCGATGCTGGATCGGGGCGTCTATCTGGCTCCTTCCGCGTTTGAAGCGGGATTTGTTTCTGCTGCGCATAGTGATGAGGATCTGCAACAAACCCTGGATGCCGCAGAAGAGGCATTTGCTGAAGTTGTCTGACACGATGGATGCGCTTTCTCTGTTCTCGGAGTAATTGAGATCAATCTGAAAAAAAACAGGTATTCGAAAAATTGCTGCCTGGTAACACACCATGATGGAACTGCTTGATTCACTCATCACCTGGGTCAATGCGCATCCACACTGGGCAGGACTCATCGTTTTTCTGGTGGCATTCAGTGAATCGCTGGCGATCGTCGGAGTGATCGTTCCGGGCGTGGTGATGATGTTTGCTGCAGGCGCGCTGGTTGGCGCCGGTGCTGTGGAGTTCCAGGGTGTCTTCTGGTGGGCGGTAGCCGGGGCTGTGCTGGGCGACGGACTGAGTTTCTGGATTGGTCATCACTACAAGGAGCAGCTCTGCTCGATGTGGCCATTTTCAAAGCATCCGCAGATGCTTGACAGAGGAACCCTGTTTTTTCAGCGTTGGGGTGGCAAAAGTGTCGCGTTGGGGCGTTTTTTCGGTCCTGTCAGAGCAGTGATTCCCATGGTTGCCGGTATGCTGGAGATGCCGCTGCAACGATTCCTGGTGGCGAATATCTTGTCGGCTTTGGGGTGGGCCTTCGCCTATCTGCTTCCGGGTATCGTTATTGGCGTCTCTCTGGATCTTGCCTCCGAAGTAGCCTTGCATCTGCTGGTCCTGGGTGTGGTGGTTATTTCCGGACTGTGGCTGCTGTTGTGGCTGTCAAAGCTGCTGTTCATCCTGTTTCAGCCGGTGGCGGTGCGTTTTGTTCGCTGGCTGCTGGATTTTTCCAGTGGAGATACTCTGCCACGGCGTCTGGCGGCAGCACTGGCTGATCCGGACCATAAAGAGGCGCAGGGGCTGGCGTTTATGGCGGCTCTACTGCTGCTGATGGTCTTCTCCATCACGCTGATCGCATCACTGTTGTTCGGATTCCATGGCTTTGGCCCCATCGATCATGCGGTGCATGAAGGTCTCATGGCGTTGCGTGCGCCAGCTGCTGATAGCCTGATGGTATTCATCACCATGTTTGGCGACACCTGGGTGCTGATTGGTTTGAGTGTTGTCGTGATGCTGTTGCTTGTACGGCAACATCCGGCTACAGCGTGGCATTGGCTGGCGGCCGTCGCATTTGCGTTCATCGTGGTGTTTCTGCTCAAGCATGGATTGCGCGTTCCCCGGCCCGCAGATGTGGCTGCCGCGGGCTGGTCGTTCCCTTCGGGGCATACATTGAAAAGTACAGTAATTTACGGCTTTCTAGCCCTGTTGTTGAGTACTCCACTGAAGTCCACCGGGCGTATGATTGTCTACGCATGTACTGCTGTACTGATTGCCCTGATCGGGTTTTCACGGCTCTATCTTGGCGTCCACTGGTTTTCCGATGTCGTAGCTGGCTGGTCTATTGGTCTCCTGTGGGTGACGATACTGGGGCTTGCGTGGCGCCATCATCCGCATCCTGTATTGAGAGCTGATGTAGTGGTGATAGCTGTGGTTATCTGGTTGCTGGCTGCGAGTGGCTGGCATCTGTCACAGCGTCAACAGCAGCAGTTGGCTCTCTATCAGCCGCAGTTTGATGTGATTAACATTAACAAGACGGAGTGGCTGCAGGGAGCGCCCCTGCCACAGTGGCGGGAAATGCTGTTTGCCGGTCGCGACCCGCTCGGTCTGCGTTTTAGTGGTGATATCAGCGAGATAGAGCAACTGTTGTTGCAGCAACAATGGAATCTCGCAAAACCTTTTCGGGCGCTGGATCTGATGCAGAATCTGATTCCGCAGCAAAGTGCGCCGGAATTACCGCCGATTCCAAAGCTCTATGACGGCCGTGAACCCGCTCTCACCATGACTAAAGTCATCGAAAACAGCTATCTGGTGCTGCGCCTGTGGTTGAGTCATTTTGAGGTGGAGGGTTGTGAGGTCTGGCTTGGGCATCTCACTGAACAGCGGGAGAGATCATTGGTGAGAATCCTGCGCATCCCTGACAGTGTCGGATCGGAGTTTGCCAGAGATCAGCAGAGGGGAGTGCAAAAAATACTCGATTCATCAGAGTCCTGTGTCAATCACCCCAACGCTCACCAAGCGAATGTTCTACGTTCAGATGATCCATAATCCTCGCAACCATAAAATCGATAATTTCATTGACAGAGGAGGGATTAAAATAGAATCCCGGATTTGCCGGCATGATGGTGGCTCCAGCTTGAGATAGTTTCAGCATGTTCTCAAGATGGATGGTCGAGAATGGCGTTTCTCTAACCACCATGATCAATGGTTTGCGCTCCTTGAGCATGACATCGGCAGCGCGATCAATCAGGTTGTTGCAGATGCCATGTGCGACACTTGCCAATGTACCCGTGGTGCAGGGGCAGATCACCATGGACTGAGGTGGATTTGAGCCGCTGGCCACAGGAGCAGTCCACTGCTGCCGCCCAAAGACATGCAGTTGATCTGCAGTGACCCCGTAGCCATTACACAACTGCTGTCTGACATCCTGTGGACGTGATGAGAGTTCCATTCCAGCTTCCATGCGCATGACGATTTGAGCCGCCTGGGAGTAGAGTAGATAGACCTGTCGCCCGGCCTTGAGCAACTCCTCCAGCAGGCGCAAGCCATATTGTGCGCCGGAAGCCCCGGTCCAGGCGAGTGTGATCGGCTTGTTGTTATCCATAATGCCACCCTGTAAGCCAAAGAGATAATGTATAAGAAAAGTAACTATTCAGTACCTGCTAATTCGTCACTGTTTCCAGGTATATCTTCCGGAAAACGCCGTGAATACATCCATGTAGGCTCGAGTCGGCGTCCCTGCCTCCTACGTTTCCAGCAGATACACCCGAAAACAGTGACTTGCCTGTGAAATATATCAACAAGCTGAATAGTTACAAGAAAAGTAACTATTCAGCACCTGCGGGATCGTCATTGCTACAGGATATATCTCCCGGAAAATGCCGTAAATACATCCATGGTCGCTTCCGGCATCCTGCCTCTGGCGACACTGATACATCCATGTATGACGTAGGCTCGTGTCGGGTAACATCTCAAAAAGTCCGTGCATTGTTCGAGTCTGCGCAGGGTCGGGA
>JAYELV010000272.1:0-2515 GCA_034717755.1 Pseudomonadota bacterium
GCTGGTCTGAATAAATGGATATGCTCCCCCGTATAGATGAGCAGCATCTCGCGGTCGATGCCGAGAGCGACCACGGCTGACATGGCCAAGCTGGTCGAGGCTCTTCAGCTCCCAACTCATACCCCCACCTCCTCGAAATTCTTCTTGATAGCTACCGCCAGCACCGCCGCCTCAGCGTTGAGGTCTTCCAGCTCGGCGAGGATATCGTAGATCATGGTGCATCCCCCTCATTATCCAGCATCAATTCGGCTTCGATCTCCTCTATGGTGGGCAGGCTCCCTTTGAGGTCATCGGGAAGGGTTTCAGTCAGGCGGGTTTCCCACTCAGCAACGTCCATAGGACTGTTGAAACCGCGCAACGCATATTCCGCAACGAGCTGGTCTTTGCTCCTGCAAAGCAGCAGCCCGATGGTCGGCATGTCATCCGGGTGGCGCATCAGGTCATCCACAGCGGAAAGATAGAGGTTGAGTTGTCCGACGAAGCCCGGATCGAAGGGTACTGCCTTAAGTTCAACCACAACATAGCAGCGCAGCTTAAGGTGGTAAAACAATAGATCGAGATAAAAATCACGATCGCCAACTTCAAGCAGCACCTGCCTGCCGACAAACGCAAATCTTGCCCCCAGCTCCAGCAAAAACCGCTGAATGTGGTCCATCAGCCCCTGCTCGACCTCCCGTTCCTTACGGGGATCCGCCGTTCCAAGGAAATCGAACAGATAAGGGTCTTTGAATACTTGCGCCGCCATATCCGATTCGGCAGGAGGAAGTGCCATGTCAAAGTTATTGATCGCCTTACCTTGCCGCTTGTGGAGGTTCGATTCGATCTGCATGGCGAGAATATTGCGGCTCCAGCCTTCTTCGGATGTCCTGTGCGCATACCAGATCCGGGTTTCCGGTTCCGATATTTTTTCCAGCAATGCAATGTTGTGGTACCAGGTAATTTGTGCAAGCGATCCTTGCACAATTTCTCGCTCCGGCCATGCTTCGGCGAATTTACGCATATATTTCAGGTTGCGTGGCGAAAGTCCGCTCATGTCGGGAAAGGCGGTTTTGAGGTCATGAGAGAGGCGGTCAATTACTTTAGCCCCCCAACCCTGGCGCTCCTGGCGATCTAAAATGACCTTCCCAATATCCCAATACAGAAGCACCATAGCAGAATTGGCTGCCAGTGTGACACGCAGCCGCTCTGACTGTATTCGTTTTTTCAGTTCGCTCAGTACGGCGGCATATTCGGCGGGCATCTGTGTTTTTCCCGCTGGCACAGGAAAAGAGCCGTCTTCACGGCTGCGCCCCCTCGACTTCCTTTCGCTTTCAGTGCCGGAGACGTCCATGCTGCCCTTACTCATATTCCCAGCTCCTCAGAGTTCTTCTTGATAGTCGCTGCCTCAGCATTGAGGACTTCCAGTTTGCGTTCCAAATGATCTTTACATCGCTGGAAGATGATCCGGTTATGGCTCCAGCCGATTTGTGCAACGGGGGTTGCACTTTTGGCAGGTCTCGATATGCGTGGTAGAACTCACGATTTAGATTGTCTTTGCCACCTGCCATAAGAATCAGATTCTCACTCCAGCTAATTTCTCCAACAAGTGGTTGGAGTTTTTCGTTGTCGGCAGGCAATCGCTTCGAAAGTTCGCTCATATCCCCAGCTCCTCGAAGTTCTTCTTGATTGTTGCAGCCAGCACCGCCGCCTCGTTGTTGAGGTCTTCCAGTTCAACGTGGATCCCGCGCAAAGCTTCCTCGAAGTCGAAGTCCTCGTCCACTTCCTCGGGAGCCACGCCGACGTAACGCCCGGGAGTCAGGCTCCAGTCGTTTGCCGCAATCTCGGTACGATCCACCAGCTTAACCAGCCCCGCAACATCGCACAGCTCTGCCTCCGGGAAGCGCTCGGTGAGCCAGTGGGCTTGCCGCCAGAAGTAGCGCACCTGCTTGAGCTGCTCGACTGCAATCTGGCGGGCAACGTCTGCAGCCTTGCGGGCGCGGGTTACATCCCTGCCCACCCAGGTATCACTCGCTCTGGCGCCGCACTCGTTCTCGCAGGTCTCGATGAGACGCGAGGCGAGCTTGTAGAGCAGGTCGGTCTGCTTGATGAGGTCGCGGCTCGCCTCACTCAAGGGGGCGAGTCGGTCGACGGCTCGCTTGAGGTCGCCGTTGGTGGTCTTCTGCTCTTTCCACGCGGCTTCCTGTCCGGTGAGAGCTTGCTGGAACGCCTCGACGTCGGCATGGAATGCGGGCAGCGCCTCAGTCAGTTCCTTCTGCACCTCGGCGTGGGCGGCGTTGCCATCCAGCATGTCGAGGAAGGGCTGTAGGATGTTGGTCAGGGCATCGAGCGCAGCGGCAAAGTCAGGCAGCGGCTGGATGGTCTCGCCGTTCTCGTCCTCGGTGCTGAAGCAGCCCGCGCCTTCATCGAGGGTGCGGCGGCAGTAGCCAGAGACGAGGTTGAGGTACTTCTCGGTCTGTCCGCGGTAGAGCCACACGATAGCCAGCAGGTTCTGCTGCTGCTCGGGGCTCCAGTCGTA
>JAYELV010000273.1:0-2498 GCA_034717755.1 Pseudomonadota bacterium
AGTTGGCAGTTGGCAGTTGGCAGTTGGCAGTTGGCAGTTGGCAGTTGGCAGTTGGCAGTTGGCAAAACTCTAATCAAGTCATTACCATCTGCAAGCTTTATTTGCAGTAATTTTGACTCTCTTTTCTTGTTTTTACTGCAAACTGCATACTGAAAACTGCCAACTTTCTTTTAGCTGCATACTGATGACTGCAAACTTTCTATAAACGGCCATAGTAGCCCTCCTTGAGGGCGTCGTAGAGATTGGCGGCGGTGTGAATCTCACCATCGTAGTCGATCTCATCATTGCCTTTGAGTTCGATGGTCTCACCATCCTCGAGGGTGAAGCGATAGCTGGTGTTGGCGAGATCCTGCTCCTTGACCAACACTCCCTGGGAGGCTTGCGGGTTAAAACGGAAGGTGGTGCATCCCTTGAGGCCTTTCTCATAGGCGTACATGTAGATATCCTGGAATGTCGCGAATGGATAGTCCGGTGGAACATTGGCAGTCTTTGAGATCGAGGAGTCGATCCACTTCTGCGCAGCGGCCTGTACATCCACATGCTGCGTGGGCGTGACATCTCCGGCAGTGATAAAATAATCAGGCAGCTGATGATCGCCTTCCGTGGCCAGGGGGTCTGCATCGCTGTCGAAAAGCTTGCGGTAAGCCAGCAATTCATAAGAGAGCACATCGACCTTCTGCTTGCTCTTCTTTCCTTCGCGGATGATGTTGCGGCTGTAGCTGTGCGCAAACGAAGGCTCGATGCCGTTGCTGGCATTATTTCCCAGCGAGAGGCTGATGGTGCCTGTAGGCGCTATCGAGCTGTGGTGGGTATAGCGGCAACCGTGTTTACAAATGGCATCCGTGATCTCAGACGGGAACTGCTGCATGTAACGGCTGTATTTCGCCATCAGTGTTGCTGCACCAAGTTTGTCACCGGGCTTGACGCCATCTTTCTTCATTTCCGGACGCGCAGCCAGCATCTCTGCTGTCACCTCGAAACTCTCCGTCAGCAATGGCGCAGCCCCCTTCTCTTTTGCCAGTTCGATACCGGTGAGCCAGCCCTGTTCCGCCATCTCCCTGGCCACGCGCTCTGTAAACTGCAGTGATTCAGAGCTGCCATATTTCATTTTCAACATGGTGCAGGCGGAGCCGAGACCCAGAAAACCCATGCCATGGCGGCGTTTGCGCATGATCTCATCACGCTGTTGCTGCAGCGGCAGGCCGTTGATTTCGACGACGTTATCCAGCATGCGTGAGAAGATCGCCACCACTTCACGATAGCGCTCCCAGTCAAACCTCGCCCTGGCGGTAAAGGGGTGGTCGATAAAAGTTGTCAGGTTGACCGAGCCCAGCAGGCATGCCCCGAATGGCGGTAATGGCTGCTCTCCGCAGGGGTTGGTGGCGCGGATCTCCTCACAGAACCAGTTGTTGTTCATCTCATTGACCTTATCGATGAGAATGAAGCCGGGTTCCGCATAGTCGTAGGTGGACTCCATGATTTGATTCCACAAGCGTCTGGCAGGGATGGTCTCATAGACGCGGCAGGCAACCTCGCCCTTGTCATTACTGATGTAGCCCTCGCTGAGCGGCCAGTGACGCCAGACAACGTGGCACTCATCTGACTCCACCTCATCTTCGGTTGCCGGAAACAGCAGATCCCACTGCTGATCATTTTTCACCGCCTGCATGAATTCATCCGTGATCAGGCAGGAGAGGTTGAACTGCCTTAGGCGGCCATCTTGCCGTTTGGCCTTGATGAAATCCATAATGTCCGGATGCGAGATGTCGAACGTCGCCATCTGTGCGCCGCGTCGCCCGCCTGCCGAGGAGATGGTGAAACACATGGCATCGAAGATATCCATGAACGACAGCGGCCCTGATGTGCGAGCACCTGCGCCGCTGACATAGGCGCCCCTTGGGCGCAGCGTGGAGAACTCATAACCAATCCCGCAACCCGCCTTGAGTGTCAGCCCCGCCTTATGCAGCGTCGTCAAAATTCCATCCATGGAGTCAGGGAGTGTCCCTGACACCGTACAGTTAATCGTGCTGGTGGCGGGTTTGTGCTGCAGCGCGCCGGCGTTGGAGATAATGCGGCCCGCCGGAATAGCGCCGTTTTTCAGCGCCCACAGGAATTTCGTGTACCAGTAGGCGCGCTTCTCTTCATCCTCTTCGACTTCGGCCAGGGCCCTGGCGACACGCTGCCAGGTATCATCGAGCGTTTCGTCGACAACCTTTCCCTGCATATTTTTTAATCGGTATTTTTTATCCCAGATGTCGAGTGAGGCTGGCTGCAGTGGAATTTGCGGCTGGTTATCAGCTGAATCATGGATCCTGGCGATGTTTTTTGTTGTCATTGGTGACTCCTCCCGGTAAATTGCTGCAGTTGGCAATGGATGCTCTCGTTCTGCAACAACTGAAATAGTTTCTACATATTGTATTGCATATAGATAATAGACACTATATGTGGATTGTCAATGCTATTTTTGAAAAATAGGCTCCCTCGCAATGACAGCATTC
>JAYELV010000274.1:0-10128 GCA_034717755.1 Pseudomonadota bacterium
ATTCTGTTCTTCATGTTCATTTTTATTGTCCAATGTTTCTCGATAAATCAAGCTTACACGGATCCTCTTTGTGTGTATCGACAAAACGCGCCAATCGTTTGACTTAACTATTGTAAATCGTCAATTTAAAAGGCTTTTACCACGAAGCACACGAAGACCACGAAGAATCAACTGGTTACAAAAACCCCTTGTAACTTCTCAAAAAGCCCGTGCATTCATTGAGCCTGTGCAGGGTTGGGACCAGCATTTCAGGGACGCGTGAATACATCCCTGTATGCTCTGATAAAACATCCCTGTTTTCGACCGCCATGGATGGCGGAAGTGCCGAAAACGCAGGAGCATTTATTCGGCGGAAGCCCTGAAACGCAAATCCCAACCCTGCCTCCTGCACGGGGTTATTGAGATGTTGCAACCCCTTCGTGCTCTTCGTGTCCTTCGTGGTGAAAATCTCTCTACATTTAGATTTTCTGGAGATGTTGCGTTTCGATTTCAGCGAATGCGTGTATTATGATTCTCGGAAGTCTGCGGGAATTAAGTAGCCATAAGGAATCTCAAAATGGTAATGAAACGTCTTGTTCTGATGACAGTGGTGCTGGCTGTCATATTTGGTGGTATTTTCGGTTGGAAACACTACATGGCCGGTAAGAGTGCGGCGATGATGTCACAGCCGCCTCCACCTGCTACTGTCGCATCGGCCGAGGTCATGCAGGAAAGCTGGGAGCCTTACCTTGCAGCGGTTGGCAGCGTAGTGGCGACACAGCATGTCTTTATCACCACAGAGGTTGCAGGACAGGTTGAAAAAATCCTGTTTGAATCCGGGCAGAGCGTAACCGCAGGGGATGTCGTCATACAGTTGGACGACAGCGTCGACAAGGCGGAGTTGAACGGACTCATCGCACAGGGAAAACTTGCCAAACTGCAGTTCGATCGCAATGCCAAACTCATCAAGGACCGCTCGGTCTCCCAATCTGAATATGACCGCCTGCGCTCGGAACTCGATATTGCCGAGGCGACGATTGCCTCCAAGCGGGCAGTGATCGAAAAGAAGAGCATTCGCGCGCCTTTCAGCGGCAGGCTTGGCATCAGGGATGTCAACATCGGTCAGTACCTGACACCGGGCATACAGGTATTGTCCCTGCAGGCGCTCGACCCGGTGTATGTCGATTACAGCCTCCCGGAACGTCATTTCTATCGCGTCAAAATCGGGCAAAAAGTGCTGGTGCAGGTGCAGGCCCACCCCGGAAAAATGTTCACTGGAGAGGTTACCGCTATCGATCCGGGGGTTGATCCCGGCACCCGCACACTGCGGGCGAGGGCGACCCTCGAAAACCCGCAGCAACTCCTGCGTCACGGCATGTTCACCGAGGTAAAAACTGCTCTGCCGATGCGTGACAACATCCTCACACTGCCGCGCACAGCCATTACCTACAAACCCTACGGTGCATCGGTTTTTCTCATCACCACAGAAAATGGCGCGAGCAAAGTACAGCGCAAACCGGTGAAAACCGGCGAAGTGCGTGACGGCCGTGTTGAGATCATCGAGGGGTTGAAGAGCGGCGATGTCGTCGTCTCTGCAGGGCAGGTGAAATTGCGCAATGGCCAGCAGGTCACAATTGACAACAGCGTCAAGCTCGATGGGCGGATAAACGGCGGATGAATTTTACCGACATCTTTGTCAAGCGCCCGGTACTGGCCAGCGTCATCAGCCTGATGATCCTGCTGGTTGGCGTGCGCGCGATTGCCTCGCTGGAGGTGCGCCAGTATCCCGAGACACGCAACACAGTTGTCACTGTGACGACATCCTATCCGGGTGCGGGCAGCGAACTGGTCAAGGGGTTTATCACCACCCCGCTGCAGCAGGCTATCGCCGAAGCTAATGGTATCGACTACCTGTTTGCACGCTCCACCCAGGGAAGCTCGACCATCGAAGCGCATATGGAACTCAATTATGACTCCAATGCAGCGGTGGCGGAGATACAGGCGAAAGTCGCCAGCCAGCGCAACGTGTTGCCGCAGGAAGCCGACAGCCCGGTGATCGACGCTACCACCGGCGACCGCACGGCGCTGATGTATCTTGCCTTTTACAGCGACAGCATGCTGCCTTCACAGATCACCGATTACCTGCTGCGCGTGGTGCAGCCGCAGCTGCAGGCAGTGCCCGGTGTCGCCAAGGCCGAGTTGATCGGCAACAAGACCTTCGCCATGCGCATCTGGCTGGATCCCGGCCGCATGGCGGCCCTGGGTGTGACGGCCAGTGATGTTCGCAATGTGCTTCGCGCCAACAACTATCTTGCCGGCATTGGCCAGACAAAGGGCGCTTATACAACGATCAATCTGACCGCAACCACCGACCTTGCCAGTGAAGATGACTTCCGCAATCTGGTGGTGCGCTCTTCGAATGGTGCGCTGGTGCGGCTCTCCGATATTGCGACCACCGACCTGGGCGCAGAGGATTATGATTCGACCAGCTGGTACAAGGGCAAGCCAGCCATTTTTGTCGGCGTCGAGCAGGCTCCCGGCGCCAATCCGCTGACCGTGGCGCAGGCAGTTCGCGATCTGATGCCCGAGATCCGCTCGCAGCTGCCCGAGGGTCTGGATGCGCACATACCCTATGACGCAAGCGTCTTTATCGAGGACTCCATCGACGAGGTGTTCACCACCCTGATCGAAGCGGTCGGCATCGTGCTGCTGGTCGTCTATCTGTCGCTGGGATCGATCAGGGCTGCGATGGTTCCCGCAGTGGCGGTGCCGCTGTCGCTGGTTGGCGCTGCTTTCCTGATGCTGCTGATGGGCTTTTCCATCAATCTGCTGACCCTGCTTGCGATGGTGCTGGCCATCGGTCTGGTGGTGGATGATGCCATCATCGTGGTTGAGAATGTGCATCGGCATATCGAGCAGGGAAAATCGCGCTTCGATGCAGCACTGATCGGTGCGCGCGAGCTGGCGCTGCCGATCATCGCCATGACAACCACGCTGATTGCCGTCTATCTGCCGATTGGCTTCATGGGCGGGCTGGTCGGCACACTGTTTACCGAGTTCGCCTTTGCGCTTGCCGGCGCTGTGCTGGTCTCCGGGGTTGTCGCGCTGACACTGTCGCCGATGCTGTCATCGAGAGTGCTCAAATCCCACGGTCAGCAGGGCCGCTTCGAGCAATGGGTCGAGCACCTTTTTATGAGGCTGGCAGGACACTACCGATCCCTGCTGCATGCCAGCCTCGACTCTCTGCCGGCAACCCTGCTGTTTGTGCTGGTGGTGCTGATCTCGATCTTCTTTATGTTCGTCACCAGCAAAAACGAGCTGGCGCCGGTCGAGGATCAGAGCATCCTCTTTTTTCAGGCTACCGGCCCGCAGACAGCGACCATTGAATACAACGAGGCGTATACCCGCGAAATCGTCACTGCTTTCGAATCTATCCCCGAATACCACGAGAGCTTTTTTCTGCTGGGTCTTGGAACGCCATCGACGACCTTTGGCGGTTTCAAAATGGAGCAGCCCTCCATGCGGCCGCGTTCACAAATGCAGGTGCAGCCGGAGTTGAGGAATAAACTGCAGCAGATCGCCGGTTTTCAGACTGCGGTATTTCCTCGCCCCAGCCTGCCGGGATCAGGCGGTGGCCTGCCGGTGCAGTTCGTCATTACCAGTGATGGCAGTTATGCAGAGCTGGATGCGCTTGCCGATCAGTTGATCGGCCGCGGTATGGGCAGCGGCCGCTTCATGTTCCTCATGAAGGAGCTGCAATATACACGTCCGCGCACCACCCTGGTGATCGATCGTGACCGCGCCGGAGACCTGGGCGTCAGCATGCAGGAGATTGGCCGTAATCTTGCCGCCATGCTGGGTGGCAACGATGTCAATCGCTTTAGCCTGGAGGGACGCAGCTACAAGGTCATCCCGCAGGTTGCGCGTGCATTCAGGCTGCAGCCACAGCAGCTCAAGGATTTTTATATCCGCCCCGGTTCCAGCGAAGTGATCAATCTCCCGACAGGCGTCTCCGGCTCCGCTATGAAAGCTAATGCCGATGTGGCGCCGCTGGTATCGCTGGATGCTTTCGTGCATCTCGAAGAGCGTGTCGAACCCAATCAACGCACCCAGTTCCAGCAGCTCAACTCCCTCACGGTACAGGGAGTCATGGCTGCAGGCGTGCCGCTGGGCGATGCGCTGGAGTATCTCGAAGAGGTTGCACAGGAGATCTTCCCACGTGGTTTTGGGTGGGACTACTCAGGAGGTTCACGCCAGTACGCCCAGCAGGGCAGCGCACTGGTAATCACCTTCTTTCTCTCCCTGGTGGTGATCTACCTGGTGCTCGCCGCCCAGTTCGAGAGCTGGCGTGACCCGTTGATCATCCTGGTCTCTGTGCCCATGTCGATTGCCGGCGCACTGGCGTTCATCACCCTGGATTTTGCCACCATCAACATCTATACCCAGGTCGGGTTGATCACCCTGATTGGTTTGATTGCCAAAAACGGCATCCTCATCGTCGAGTTTGCCAATCAACTGCAGATCAAAGAGATGCTCGGAAAACGGGAGGCTATCGAACAGGCTGCGGCGATTCGTCTGCGGCCTATCCTCATGACCACGGTATCGATGATCGTCGCCATGGTTCCACTACTGACCGCCAGCGGCCCGGGGGCCGTGAGCAGGTTTCATATTGGCTTGACCATTGCGGCCGGCCTGGGGATAGGTACGTTGTTCACTCTATTCGTGGTGCCGGCTGTTTACATGCTGCTGGCGCGAGAGCATGCAAGTGCAGCGCAACCGGAGAGCACTACTGCCCTGGTTCAGGAAGCATGAGCGATATTCAGCAAGCCCGGCAATTCTAATATTCACCACGAAGCACTCGAAGAGCACGAAGGCATTCTTGTTTTCAGTTGATTCTTCGTGGTCTTCGTGTGCTTCGTGGTAAAAGTCTTTTAAGATATCGACACTTTTTTGGTACAGTGAGAATTGCTAACAGTACCCTATTCAGGGCTGTTTATATTTGCTGCATGGGATAAAATAGCCCTCTTTTCTATTTTAAACAGAAATCCGGAATGAGTCTAAACTCAATCGAAGAGATCATTGAAGATCTGCGCCAGGGCAGGATGGTTGTCATCATGGATGATGAAAATCGTGAAAATGAGGGCGATCTGCTGATGGCGGCTGATTGCGTCACACCTGATGCGGTCAATTTCATGGCCAAGTATGGCCGTGGTCTGATCTGTCTGACGCTCACCAGGGAGCGCTGTAAGCAGCTGCGGCTGCCGCTGATGGTGAATGACAACAATCAGCTGCAGGCGACCAACTTCACGGTTTCGATCGAGGCGGCTGAAGGCGTTACCACCGGTATCTCTGCCGCAGACCGTGCTACCACGGTAAAGGCTGCAGTGGCAAAAGATGCGACTTCCCAGGATATTATGCAGCCGGGCCATATTTTTCCATTGATGGCCCAGCCCGGTGGAACCATAGTGCGTGCAGGCCACACCGAGGCCGGTTGCGACCTGACGCGCCTGGCGGATCTGACGCCGGCTGCGATGATTGTTGAAATTCTTAACGAAGACGGCACCATGGCGCGTCGTCCCGAACTCGAATTGTTTGCTGCCGAGCATGATCTGAAAATCGGCACCATTGCAGACCTGATCCAGTATCGTATCCAGAATGAAAAATCGGTCGAGCATATCAACACCTGCAAATTACCCACGCCGCATGGCGATTTCAGGGTAATCGCCTACGAAGATATTATCGACAAGCAGGTGCATCTGGCGTTGGTGATGGGTTCTCCACAACCGCATCGGCCTGTACTGGTGCGGGTGCATGTGCAGAACACCCTGTGTGATCTGTTTGATGCAGAAGTCGAAGGTTGTGGATGGCCGCTGCGAAGCGCCATGGAGCAGATTGCCGAGGCGGGTGAAGGCGTCATCGTAGTGTTGCGCAATCATGACAGTGCGCGTGACCTGGTCGGACGCATCGAAAAACTGGCCGGGCTTGGGGCGGCTAAAAATCAGGCGGATGATCAGCGCAGGGAGTTGCGTACACTGGGCGCCGGGGCACAAATTCTGACCGATATTGGGGTCGGTAAAATGCGCGTCATGAGCGCCCCCATCAATCTGCATGGTCTGCAGGGATTCAACCTGGAAGTCGTTGAGTTTGTGGAGAATGCATAATTCCCTCACCCCAACCCTCTCCCGGAGGGAGAGGGAGTTAGATCAGAATCATAAGCGAATAGAGAGGCGAAGAGATAGATGAGTATTGAAACAATTGAAGGCGCACTGGTTGTTGATGGCGCTAAATTCTGTATTGCGGTGGCGCGCTGGAACAGCTTTGTCGTCGACAGCCTCGAGAGCGGGGCGGTTGACACGCTGCGCAGGCATGGTGCTAAAGATGAAGATATTACCGTAGTGCGCCTGCCGGGCGCCTTCGAGATGCCGCTGGTGCTGGATAAGATTGCCGCATCCGGTAAATATGATGGCATTGTTGCGCTGGGCGCGGTGATTCGCGGCGGTACGCCGCATTTTGAATATGTCGCCGGTGAATGTGTCAAAGGGATGTCCCAGGTGACATTGAATCACGGCACGCCAATCGCTTTCGGCGTACTCACGGTTGACAGCATCGAGCAGGCGATCGAACGTGCGGGCACCAAGGCCGGCAATAAAGGTGGTGAGGCAGCGGCCTCTGTCATCGAGATGGTTAATCTGCTGAAACAGCTCTGATGTCACAGCGAAAACGTCATCGGGCGCGCAGACTGGCGCTGCAGGCACTCTACCAGTGGCAGGTGACAGGGGACGACCTCGGTGAAATCAGTGCACAGTTCGTGGCGGAGAACGACAGCGACAAATATGATATCGACTACTTCCGTGACCTGTTTCAGGGGGTGCCGACACACCTGGATGAACTGGACAGCGAGCTGCAGCCGCTGGTCGACAGAGACATCGAGCGTGTCGATCTGGTCGAAAGGGCGGCGCTGCGTCTCGGTGTCTATGAACTGCTGCATCACCCGGAAGTCCCATTTCGTGTGGTCATCAATGAATCCGTTGAACTTGCCAAGATATTTGGTGCCGATAAGGGGCACAGGTATGTCAATGGCGTACTCGACAAGGTGAGTAAAAAAGTGCGCGCAGTCGAGGTTAGAGCAACGCATTGAGCCTCTCTGAATTTTCGCTGATCGATGACTATATCGCCATCTCCAGGACCAGGCGACCGGATGTCAGCATCGGCATTGGGGATGACTGCGCTATCCTTGAAGTTCCCCCCGGCAAGTCTCTGGCCGTCAGTATGGATACCCTGGTTTCCGGCAGGCACTTCATCGAAGGAGTCAACGCGGTCAGCCTGGGTCACAAGGCGCTGGCTGTCAATCTCAGCGATCTCGCTGCAATGGGAGCTGAACCTGCCTGGGCGACGCTCTCACTGACAATGCCTGAAGCGGATATCCGCTGGATCCGGGACTTCATGCAGGGTTTTCTTGCCCTGGCTGATCGCTTCGGTGTACAGCTGGTCGGCGGCGACACCAGCCGCGGCCCGCTCTCGATTACGGTACAGATTCACGGCTTTGTTGATCCCCGACTGGTGATGCGGCGCGATGCTGCGCAACCTGGTGATTTGATCTATGTGACCGGGTCGCTTGGCGATGCCGGACTGGCGCTGCGGCTGCAGCAGGCTGGAAAGCTCGATAAAAGTGATCATCAGGAGCTGTTGCGGAGACTCGATTCTCCAATTCCGCGTATCAATGAGGGGATGCAGCTGGCATCCATTGCAACAGCAGCCATCGATCTGTCCGATGGCCTGATTTCCGACCTCGGACATGTTGTACAGCAGAGCCACTGCGGCGCTACTATCGAGTTGCAGCGCCTGCCCTGTTCGCGAGCCGTGAAACAGGCGATTGACGAGAGCAATGAGTGGAGCCTGCCGCTCTCATCGGGTGATGATTACGAACTCTGTTTTACCGTGCCGGCTGAGAAACAGCCGCAACTGCAGCAACTTGCGGCGACACTGGATTGTCCATTGACGCACATCGGCGTCATCGAGCAGCAGCCGGGCATTCGTTGTGTCGATGCCGAGGGTGCAGAAGTCGATGTCGAATCAGGGTATGATCATTTTACCTAACGTCATCCTGGCGAAGGCCGGTATCCGGAATGTATGAAAGAGGCTCTTGCAAAACTCGAAAATTATGATTTTTGTCATCTCGAACAAATGTGAGAGATCTTATTTATCAATGACTTAAGATTTCTCTTTGTAACTGCTCAATAAGTCCGTGCATGTGAATAAAAATGCTATGGCATTTTAATCGTGGTCAGAAGACCACTCCTACGTTTGTGGTCAACATTGATTGTGGGAGCGGTCTTCTGACCGCGAATTGCACGGGGTTATTGAGATATTACTTCTCCTTTCAGTCGAAATGACAGCTATTGAGAGTTTTGCAAAAGACTCGAAACTACAGCAATTTGGATTCCGGGTCTCCACTTCGTTTCGCCCGGAATGACGAGGTCATTTTACTATTTTGTCTAACAACCTTACCTTTCCGCGTTTCGAAGAGATCCCCTTCCAACAGGACAGCACGCAGTTGTTGTCGGCAGTGCGGGATCTGCGCTGGCCCGTGATGCTCGACAGCGGAACTCATGATGGTGGCATGGTGGATATTATCGCCGCAGCCCCTGCTGTCACCCTGGTTACCCGTGGTAATGAAACCACTGTAGAAGAGTGTGGTCGCACGACGATTGAAACGGCGGATCCATTCGATCTGGTGCGCAGTAAGATGGGGGAGGTTAGTGAAAACTTCTCGTCTTTGCCCTTTGAGGGAGGCGCCATTGGCTACTTTGGCTATGATCTGGCACGGCGTATCGAACATCTGCCGCAGCTTGCCACGGATATTGATCAGCTACCGGAGATGATGGTCGGCATCTACGACTGGGCCATTGTTGTCGATCATCAAAACTGTAAAAGCTGGTTGATAGGGCAGGGGAGGTTTAAGCAGACAGCAGAGCTGTGGCCGCAGCTGCGTCAGCGGCTGAATCGCATTGATGCTCATCCCTCAGAAGAACCGCTTCAAGCGGTCACCCCTTTTATCTCTGCTGTCAGCCGTCATGCCTACCAGCAGGCATTCGATGTCATACAGGAGTATATCAGCGCCGGTGACTGTTACCAGGTCAACTATGCCCAGCGCTTCTCCGCATCAGTGACAGGTGACGGTTGGTTGGGATATCAACACATGCGGCGGCACAATCCGGCGCCCTTCGGCGCCTACATGCAGCTGGATGGCATCGAGGTACTGAGTTTCTCTCCGGAACGTTTTTTACAGCTGCGTTGTGGCGCTATCCTGACGCAGCCCATCAAGGGAACCCGGCCGCGCGGTGCATCTCCCGGCAGTGATCTGAAGCTCAGGGATCAACTCTACAACAGCAGCAAAGACCGGGCCGAAAACCTGATGATTGTGGATCTGCTGCGCAATGACCTTGGCCGGGTCGCCGAACCTGGCAGCATAGAGGTTCCCGAGTTGTTCAAGCTGGAGAGCTACGCCACAGTTCATCATCTGGTTAGCCATATCACAGGGAAGCTGCGGCATGACGAGGATGCACTCAGCCTGCTGCGCGCCTGTTTTCCCGGCGGTTCGATAACCGGCGCGCCCAAGATTCGGGCCATGCAGATCATCGAAGAGCTGGAGCCATGCAGGCGCGGTATCTATTGCGGTGCTATTGCACATATCGGCTTCAACGGTGATATGGACAGCAGCATCGTCATCAGAACCCTGGTGCGCCAGGGAGATCGCGCGCACTACCGGGTGGGCGGTGGCATTGTGGCCGACTCGGATGCGGACGAGGAGTACCAGGAGTGCATGGACAAGGCAGCCGCATTCAGACGGTATTTTGGGTAGGTTTTAGGTTTTAGGTTTTAGGTTTTAAGAATGAATGAGACCCTTTTTTCCACAGATGCACACAGATAAACACAGATGATGAGGTATAAAAAATCTGTGTGTATCCGTGTTCATCTGTGGTTTAACCTTCTTTTATCAACAAAAAAAGTAACTATTCAGCACCTGCTAATTTGTCACTGTTTCCAGGCATATCTTCCGGAAAACGCCGTGAATACATCCATGTAGGCTCGAGTCGGCGTCCCTGCCTCCTACGTTTCCAGCAGATACACCTGAAAACAGTGACTTGC
>JAYELV010000275.1:0-2475 GCA_034717755.1 Pseudomonadota bacterium
ACTCAGTACTCATCACTCAGTCCTGTTTTTATCATAGGCCAGGTTCTGTCCCAGCCAACGCTCCATCTCGGCAAGTTCAACGCCTTTGCGCCCGGCATAATCCGCCAGTTGATCTTTGTTGAGTTTCCCCACAGCAAAATAGCGGCTTTGCGGATGTGAGAAATAGAGTCCGCTGACAGCAGCTGTCGGCACCATCGCTTTGGACTCGGTCAGCCAGATGCCGGTGTTTTTCTCGACATCGAGCAGTTCCCATAGCAGATCTTTCTCGGTATGGTCCGGACTGGCCGGGTAGCCCATGGCGGGGCGGATGCCATGATATTTTTCCGCAATAAGATCATCGTTGCTAAACGCTTCGTCCGCAGCATAACCCCATATCTTAGTGCGCACTTTCAGATGCAGCCACTCGGTCAATGCTTCGGCAAGCCTGTCTGCCAGCGCTTTCAACATCAGCGCCGAGTAGTCGTCGTGATCTGCTTCAAATTCACTGACCTTTTCATCGATGCCGATGCCGGCTGTGGCAGCGAAACCACCAATGTAGTCACTAATGCCCGTAACTCGAGGTGCGATATAATCAGCCAGTGACTCATTGTATTTTCCGCGTGGCTGTTTCCCCTGTTTGCGCAGGAAGTGCAGGGTGGTCGAGGTCTTCTCACGTGACTCATCCATGTAGATTTCGATATCGTCAGCGATAGCGTTGGCTGGAAATATTCCGATCACGGCACTGGCGCGCAGCCACTTCTCCGTAATGATCTGTTGCAACATCGATTCGGCATCGGCGAACAGCTTACGCGCCTCTCCTCCTTTGACAGCATCATCGAGTATGTTGGGAAAACGCCCCTTCATCTGCCAGGCGTGAAAAAAGAAGGTCCAGTCAATAAAGGGGGTGATCAGTTGCAGGGGGATGTCATCAGCCACCAGCAGATTGCCATGTTCTCCAGTGATGCGGAAGCCATCTTCGGCAGTGTAGCCGGGTTGTAGCATGAGCGGTGTTGTGGGCTGGAGATGATCCCATTCGATTGCTGTCGGGTTGGCGCGTGCTGCATCGATTGCGATGAGATTTTTTGACTCATTTTTCGCTGCGCGGCGCTGGCGTACATCGGCATACTCTCCCTTGAGTTCACTGAGAAACTCTTCTCTTCTCTCATCTGACAGCAGTGTGCTTGCCACGCCGACAGCGCGGGAGGCGTCGTGGACATAGACGGCTCCATGCTGGTACTCAGGCTCGATCTTGACGGCGGTATGCGCCTTCGAGGTGGTGGCGCCGCCGATCATCAGCGGGATATCGAAGCCCTGTCGAGTCATCTCTTTGGCGACATGCACCATCTCGTCGAGAGAGGGGGTAATGAGTCCGGAGAGGCCGATGATGTCGACCTTTTCCTGCTTTGCTGTTTGTAAAATGGTTTCAGCCGCAACCATGACGCCGAGATCGATCACTTCATAGTTGTTGCACTGCAACACCACGCCGACGATATTTTTACCGATATCATGCACATCGCCCTTGACCGTGGCCATGAGGATTTTGCCCTGTGACTGCACCGCGCATTCAGCCTTCTCAGCTTCAAGGTAGGGCTGCAGCCAGGCGACGGATTTCTTCATGACGCGCGCAGATTTGACCACCTGGGGAAGAAACATCTTGCCGTCGCCAAAGAGATCACCGACCACGTTCATGCCGTCCATCAGCGGTCCCTCGATGACCAGGATGGGGCGTCCGAACTGTTTTAGCGCCTCCTCTGTGTCGGCGTCGATATACTCGGTTATTCCCTTGACCAGAGAGTGCTCCAGGCGTTTTTCGACAGGCCATTCCCGCCATTCCGGGCTCTCCTCAGCTGCTACCGATCCATCTCCCAGATAGTTGGGGGCAATTTCTACCAGTCTGTCACCTGCATCGGCACGGCGGTTGAGTACCACATCCTCGACCGCCTCGCGCAGCTCCTGCGGCAGATCGTCGTAGACCGCAAGCTGGGCGGCATTGACAATTCCCATATCCATGCCGGCCTGGATGGCGTGATAGAGGAACACCGCATGAATCGCCTCACGCACCGGGTTGTTGCCGCGAAACGAGAAGGAGACGTTGGAAACACCGCCTGAAATGAGGGCGTGGGGCAGGTTCTCTTTGATAGCGCGGGTGGCCTCGATGAAGTCCACACCGTAGTTGTTATGCTCCTCGATGCCGGTGGCGACGGCAAAGATGTTGGGGTCGAAGATAATATCTTCAGCCGGGAAACCGACCTCTTCGGTGAGGATCTTATAGGCGCGGGCGCAGATCTCGATCTTACGCTGCTGCGTATCGGCCTGCCCCTGCTCGTCGAAGGCCATGACGATAATGGCTGCACCATAGCGCCTGCAGAGCCTGGCATGTTCAGTGAATGTAGCCTCGCCCTCCTTGATGGAGATCGAGTTGACAATCGATTTTCCCTGCACGCACTGCAGTCCTGCCTCGATGATCTCCCATTTTGAAGAGTCGATCATAAAGGG
>JAYELV010000276.1:0-10005 GCA_034717755.1 Pseudomonadota bacterium
AGTCACAGGCATCGAGGTTTACCGGCAGGGTCGAGCAGAACTGGCAGATGACCAGCTTCAGCGGTCTAACGTCTGGCATGAAACATGACTATCGTATCGACATACCGGACTTTGACCCGCAGGATGCGCAGGCGGATGAAGCGCAGCCGCAGCAGGCAGTGGCTTCACGTTTCAGCTTTCCGCGTGGAGCACTGGCCGGTGAGTGTCTGCACAGCATCCTCGAAGAGCTGGATTTCACACAGGCCATCGGAGAGTCTGCCGCGCAGATGATTGCGCGCAAACTTGAGCACTTCGGCTTTGACGAGAGCTGGACTGGAGTGGTGTGTGAGTGGATGCAGTCGATACTGGATACCCCTCTCGACAACGATGCCTCGCTGAATCTGGGTATGATCGGCAATCGACAACGATTTGTCGAGATGGAGTTTCACTATCCGCTGGTGGGACTGACGACTGATGGTCTCGATGGCATCCTCGAGCAGCTTGCCAGTTTTCACTCCGATCAGCCGCGCTTAAACTTCAATCCCGTCAATGGCATGATGAAGGGTTTTATCGATCTGATCTTCAAGCACCAGGGACGTTTCTACGTCGCCGACTACAAGAGCAATCACCTGGGCGACAGCTTCGATCATTATCAGCATGAGGCGTTGCAGAGCGCCATCGGCGAGCATCGATATGATCTGCAGTACCTGGTCTACACGGTGGCGCTGCACCGTTATTTGCAGCAGCGCCTGCCGGAGTATAATTACGAGACGCACTTCGGCGGTGTCTACTATCTGTTCCTCAGAGGCATGCATCGCGAGCAGGGCGCCGACAGGGGCGTCTACTACGACAGGCCGGAGAGCAGGCTCATCGATCAGCTCGACCGGCTCTTTGCAGGGGAGACAGCCCGTGCTTGATTTCGATGCTGTAGCGCTGTTTGCGTTCGGCATAGTCCTGCTCCAAATACTGCTTGATCTGGGTGACGTAATCCTGGTCGAGTTCAGTACCATTCCACAAATCAGTGTATGTGGGCTAAAAACATTGACATACCATATAGGATATATATACTAAAAATAGTATGTGGACGATCTATGAACATCGCAATGTCGCCAAGCAATTGTCATCAGCCCCGGTTGAGGTGCTCAAGAAGTATGAGAAGTGGAAAGATATTGCAGTGCTATCCGGTCCGCAAGGATTGGGAAAACTCAAAGGGCTGCGCGATGAATCATTATCTGGAAAATGGAAGGGTTACCGATCTTCACGGCTCAACTTGCATTACAGGGTTATTTATATAGTGCAGCGCGAACAACTGCATATTCAGGTAGAGAAAGTGACTCCACATGATTACAGGAGGAAATAATATGGGAAATTACCGTAAAGCCAAAAAGCTGATCGATGTCTCTGTTGGCGACTCCTTGAAAATTCTTCGTGAATTCCAGGAGCTTAGTCAAAACGATCTGGCTGAATTGACAGGTATTCCTCAATCGACGATATCAGCGATAGAGCATGACAGAATTCAACTCGGAGTAGAGAGAGCAAAGGTCTTTGCAAGAGCGCTTCAATGCCACCCGGCAGTTTTAGTATTCCCGGGTTGGGACATACAGCATGAATCGGCAGCCTGAACCCGACAAGCCATAAACCCGGATACTAAAAGGCTAGACTCCATGTATTAATTTGCTGCGTAATTAAGGTGGATTAATACATGAAGTCTGATGTATTAGTCAACAATTGCGCCAGAAAAAAACCTTCTGGCACAATTACTTGCAAATTAATACAGTAACTGCTCAATAACTCCGTGCATGTGAATAAAAATGCTATCGCATTTTAATCGTGGTCAGAAGACCACTCCTACGTTTGTGGTCGACATTTATTGTAGGAGCGGTCTTCCGACCGCGAAATGCACGGGGTTATTGAGAACTTACGTGTTCAACGCATATTATTAATAAATCATAAATCATAAATCATAGGATAGCGTATGAAATTAAGTACAGAAGAAGCTGAACTGTTTTTTGAGTTGACATGGGCACTGCAGTTCTTCGTGAATAGAAAAAGAAAAATTATTCCGGATATTCATTCTGTCGAGGAGTATAAAGGGCTGCCACAAGAAGAGATGATCATGGTTAGAGAGGCCCTCTATGACTCGCCGCATTTGATCGATGTTTATGTTGCAGAAAACCCGGATAATTTTGATAATGAGAAACTCGACATAATAAAAGAGTGGGGAAATTTCATCTATGATGACTTTCATATTGAGAGGTATTTGAAAAATTATGCGGTTTTCATCGGTGCAAATGGCAATGTATATGCCGTCCTGGCTCTGCATCAGGGCTTTGATGAAATGTTCCCAAAAAAATTCTTGCCAAGGTATGTAAAAGCTGTGCTGCTCCCGTTTAAGGGTCGTGTGATCTATGATGGAATCATGCAATCATATAATGTCCATTTTGGCGGAGGCATAAAACGGTCGCTGAAAGAGAGCTATTTGAGAGCCAAACAAAATGAAAAAATCATACATACCCTGGGGGAAGATCACAAAACTGACAATAAGACGGTTAAGTCGCCAGTGCGAGCAAAGGATTGTTCAAAAGAGCTGGAGCAATTAAGCGTAATTGCCAAGAAGTTAAAAGGGGGAGCTGGGCAGCCGGTTATCAATAGCTCTGTCTATAGCCTGGTGAAGGCGAGTATACAGCTTGCAGAACACACTCTACTTGATCCATCAGATGTTTATGCACTAATGAAAGAAGTTCGTAGAGTTGAAAGAGCAACAGCGAAAATTGAAAATATACTGCATCGTATTGAGTGAAACAAAGCTCCTCATTCCGGGCGGGGCGTGAGTATATTCCCTACATATTTTTACCGCAAAAATCTGGAACTGTAGATGTTTGATAAGCTGAAAATGGCAGTTTCCCTGGGATTGCTGCGTAATCTCGATCTCTACTTCGCCAGGGAGATGTTCAGGCTCGATGCAGGCAGCAACGAGCAGTTGATGCTGCCTGCTGCACTGGCCAGCCGCGCCATCAGTGATGGTGATGTGTGTCTCGATCTGGCGGCGGTGGCTGCAACAGAGTTAAAGGATTTGAAACTCTCCACAGAGTATCGACTCGGTATTCCCTCACTGGAAGAACTCAGGGAGACACTGAGCGGCAGCAGGGTGGTGGGTTCGCCCGGCGAGACTGCGCCATTGATTCTCGATGCGCAGGATCATCTCTACCTGGGGCGCTACTGGTGGTTTGAAAGGCAGGTCGCGGATGCGCTGCTGGCAAGAGCTGTAGCACTACAGCCGGGAGAGGTCGATTCCGAACTCCTGAGCCGGGGCTTGCAACGTATGTTCAGCAGTGAGCATGGTGAGACAGACTGGCAGAGAGTCGCAGCAGCAGTGGCTGTGCTGCGCCGCTTCAGTGTGATTTCAGGTGGGCCCGGCACAGGCAAGACCCACACGGTGACTGCTATCCTGGCGCTGCTGATCGAACAGTCGCAACAGCGGCCTCTGCGCATCGCTATGGCTGCTCCGACAGGCAAGGCCGCTGCGCGTTTGAGTGAATCGATTCGCAATACCAAGCCGAATATTGCATGCGATGACTCCATCAAGTTACAGATTCCGGAGCAGGCATCAACCATTCACCGTCTGCTGGGCATACAGCCCGGCCGGGAGCAGCCGCGCTTCAATAAAGAGCATCCGCTGCATGTCGATCTGCTGGTGGTGGACGAGGCCTCGATGATCGACTTGCCGATGATGGCGCGCCTGCTGGCGGCGCTTCCCGAACACGCCAGATTGATCCTGCTGGGCGACAAGGATCAGCTTGCATCGGTCGAGGCGGGCAGTATTTTTGCGGATATCTGCGGCAGGGGCTCTGAGGCGCACTACACTCAGGAGTTTCATGCGCAATTGCAGCGCGCCAGCGGGGAGCGCATCGACAACCAGGAGCCGCGCAACGCTTTTGCAGAGAGCATCGCGCTGCTGCACAAGAGTTACCGCTTTTCGGGTGAGGAGGGGATCGGCAGGCTTGCTGCTGCCGTCAACCGCGGTGACAGCGAATCAGCGGTAAAACTCTTACAGCAGGGACTGGAGGATATTACGTTCTTTACACCTCGCGAAGATGCGATTGCATTTGAACTCAAAAACCGGGTGCTGAATACTTATGTGGAGTGTTTCAAGGCTGCAAATCCACGACAAGCACTGCAGCGCTTCAATCAATTCCGCATCCTCTGCGCTGTGAGAAAAGGGCCTGCCGGAGTCGAGCAGGTCAATCGCTTCATCGAACAACTGCTGCGCGCAAAGGGTCTCATACGGGGTGATGCGCAGCACTATAAAGGACGGTTGCTGATGGTGACGCGCAACGACTACAGTATCGATCTGTTCAATGGTGATGTCGGCATTCTGTGGCCGGACCCGGATGCCGATAACAGGCTGGCCGCCTGGTTCGTACTGCCCGATAACTCCATGAAGCGGGTATTGCCCAGCCGACTGCCGCCGCACGAGACAGCCTATGCCATGACTGTGCATAAATCACAGGGATCCGAGTTTGAGCGGGTATTGGTGATGCTGCCGTTTGAAGAGTCCGGCGTGGTTTCGCGTGAACTTCTCTATACCGGAATCACCCGTGCAAAGCAGCGGGTAGAGGTGTGGGGAAGCAAGAGAATATTGCGTACTGCCGTGGAGAATCGGGTCAGGCGCGTCAGCGGATTGAGTGACAGGCTCCACACTTGTTCTTGAACCGCTGCTGAGATGCCATTAATATTCAGCAAAGTCTAGGGAGTTGAAAGAATGAATTCAAAAACAGTTCAGGTTATGGTCATTGCCGGTGCTGCATTGGTGGCGCTTGTTTTCGTAAAGCTGATGTATGACATGAGCGCGAATATGACCGAGATGACGGGCCATATTGGTTCCCTCGCCAGGGATGTCTCGGAGATGAATGTGAGTGTCAATCAGATGGCTGCCAACGTGGGGCACATGAACCAGAGCATGTTGCGCATCGAGGGCAACATGCAGGAGATGGGACTGGCGATCACCCGGGGAAGCGAGCAGTTCCAGCAGTTTCAGCAGTGGACACCGGGGGAGATGATGTGGCAGGTTGTTCCGGACGGCGGAGAAGATCCACGTGTCAGGTGAACATTTCACACGAACGCTCTTCATCACCCAATACCATCTGATATAAACGTATATGTAACTTCTCAATAATCCCGTGCAATTCGCGGTCAGAAGACCGCTCCCACAGTTCAATGTGGCGTCAAATGTGGGAGTGGTCTTCTGACCACGATACAAATGCGATAGCATTTTACTCACATGCACGGGATTATTGAGGAGTTACACGTATATACAATAACAACTTGATTATGATTAATTTGTATGTACAATTAAATCATGAGCGTTTCATATAACTCCAATAAAAATAAGCGTGATATAGAGCATCGCGGTCTTAGGAGTTGTCCATAAATAACTTACCGATATCGCGCAGTCATGTTGTTCGTCTTCAAGGCGCAGCAAGGGGCGCATAGCAGCGTTATGTAACTCTTGCTGGAACGCGGAAGAGGGACAACAGGGCAAGCAGGATCGGGAAGTTATTTTTGGACAACGACTTAGCTTTGACCGAGTTGCAGATTTAGATTGGGATAACGCATGGATTTATCAAGATGAACGCCATGATTATAACGAAATACGTTTTGTTGCATACAGCATGCTTGATAAACGGTTGCACTTTGTTTGTTTCACAGAAACCGAAGATGGTATCCGTGTTATTTCATTCCGAAAAGCAAATAGCAGAGAGGTAAAACGATATGAGCAAGAAGCCCTTAATAGATAAAGATGGGGAAGTTCGTGATTTAACTTCAGATGACTTCAAAAAATTCAAACCTTTATCAGAGGCAAATCCTGCACTATATGCAAAAATTAAGAAGGGTGTCGGTGAGAGAGGGCCACAAAAATCACCGACAAAAATACCTATTAGTATTAGAGTAAGTCCTGAAGTTGCTGAATATTTTCGAGCTAAAGGCAAAGGCTGGCAAGGCAGTATAGATAATGTACTTAAAGAATATGTGGCACACCACAAATAAAAACTTCAGGATATTCGGGGTCAGAGGATATTCGGAGTCAGAGTAAAGATATTCCCGGATGGCGCGATCCCGCGTGATGGCACAATAAAAGTATGTTTCCGCAGTAGAACTTCTATTCTCGGACAGGCTTCTAGAAACCACCCCCCGTACGAAAACCACCGCCACCGCCAAGGCCGCCTCCACCAAGACCCCCGCCTCCTCCCCATCCGCCGCCGCCCCATGGACTTCCTCCACCTCCACCGGGGAAGCGCCAGGTACTTGTGCGTCTGCCGATGCTGCGGTTTCCAAACGGCGAATTGGAGCTTGTCGGGCGATATTGCTGTTCACGGCGAATGGTCTCCCACAAATCACCGGAGTTGGCGAGCCCCTGCAGAAACTGGTTGAGCATCAGGGTGAGTGTTGTCCCGTTGCCGAATACGGAGTGGATGTCGTCAAAGCGCTGGCTTTTGAAATTGCGCCGTACTTGTTCAAGTTCCGCGAGCCTGGCGAGGTGCTTGTCGTGCGCACGCTTGTTTTCTCGCAGGCTGTGCTGAAGTTGTCCGAGGCGTTGTTCTGCAACAGGCAGCTCACTCACCAGTAGATCATCCTCTGCGGTTGTGGTAAGGCGGGCATAGCGGTAGAGCGTATCCATGTTTTCCTGTTTCAGGCTGGCGGCAAGTGTGTCGATTGCCTGTTTGAAACGGGTGTCGTCACCGGTGGCGTAATCCGCTTTCTGCTGCATCAGCTGCATGATCTGTTCTTCATGCTGTTTGATAGCGTCGTCGATCTCATCGAGCTTCTGCTCGGCTTCCTGGTGCGCCTGGCGAAGCGCAGGAATACCATCTTCCGCGGCTGCATTTTGCTCTAACTCTTCAAGAGCATCAAACTCTTTATCTGCCGCTATACGCTGTTGCTCTGCATGTTCTTTCAGGCGCTCCGGAATCTCCAGCAGCCTGGCGTAATTGGGTCTGGCGGCCTGATATTTGCATAGTCTTGCTATCCACTTGTCGAGAAAACGTGTGAGGGGATTGGCGGAGTAGGCAGGAGTTCCATAACCCCTGCGCCATAGATAGGAGAACAATGGGTCGTTTTCGTAGGGTTTTCCTTTCTCTTCACGGTTGTGCTGCGCCTCCTGCATCTTCTCTTCAGCCTGGACTGCTATGCGATCTGCATTCTCAGCATTCTGCTGTTGGCGGCTGTAGATCGGGTCACTCTGGAGATGTTCGCGGGTTGTTGTCTCCTGGTCATCCAGCGCAGTTGCCGCTGCAGCGACATGATCGGCCTGCATCTCTCGGTGCTGCTCCAGTTGTTGCTGGTCACTGCGGGCATTTTCAAGCCGGGCCGAGAGATCAGACAATGCATCACTGCGTAATTGCAGCAGCTCTCTGACACGCAAATCTGCTGTTTCCAGTCCAGCCACAACCTCGCCGCTGATAATATTATCGAGGCGGATTTTTGCCAGCTGACGGTAATTTTGTGTCTGCTGTTGCTGCAGATTGAGCATGCTGTCGCTGCTCTGCTGAATCTGGCTGTCGGACTCATCCACCTGCCGATGCAGCTGCTGCAGAGTCAGGTTGATGTTTTGCAGGGCATTGCGGCCGCTTAACATGTTCCTACCATGATGTGATTTTTGCTCCAGTGGTCGAGATGCTGTATTCTGGTTCGATATATCCGCTTTTTTTCGCTCCGACCTCACGTTTCTGAATAATACCATCGTCCTGTTTGTCTGCGGCGACCCGCTGATAGACGGAATTGTCAACCCTGAGCCCCCATTTATTGACGCTGTACAACTTGCCATCCTCTTCGTTCATCACCGGTATCGTCACACTATTTCCGCTGGAATCGATAGCTTCGACAATCAGGTAGTAGTTTTTCGCCCCGCGGTTATCATTAGGCTCCCGCCAAATACCACTGCGTTCACCGGGGCGGGAGACGATCCGTATCTTAAAGCTGGAGGCTACGAGCTGATGCAGTGATTGAAGTGTCTTGTAGGTGTTTAATGCTGAATCAGTGTCACCGGTGCTGAGCGCCGCCATGGCAGTCTGGTAGTGGCTGTCGGCGCTCTCTTTTGCATCGTCTACACGCGCGATAGAGTTGATCGCGTCCCGCTCGGCAACCAGTTCAGCCGGGAGCGCCTCCAGGCGTTCGAGGCGGCGGTTTTCCGGCGCCTGAAAAGCCGCATACCAGCCACCCCACATGAGTGACAGCGACAATGCGGCTGCCCCGAACCACTTTGACACTTTTCCACGCTGGATATACATGCGCGCCAGGGTGGTCTGGATTCCCTCAGCCGGCGGCTGGTATGTAAATCGATCCTCATCCAGCGCCTTGACGCCTTCAGCGAGAATGCTGTCAGGAACCTCGATTCCCTGGGATGCATAGAGCTTGCGCAGGCGCTCGATGAGCTTCTGCTCGCGCTCACCGGAGTTCAGTTCACGGTCCACCAGCAGTTTCTGGTGGCGCAGGGTGTCGACCACGTCCATGGCCATCATGACTTCGTCCAGCGGCGCTTTGTCAGTACGGGGTTGCGGCATGTTCAGCTTCAGGATGCAGTAAAGTTTTCCAGGGGCAATGCCTTGCCTGATTCGACCAGGTGGGCGATGCGAGTTTTACCATCCTCGACCGCAACACGAATCTCTTCAGCGTTTTTGGTGCTCAGGTCGCGCATCTCATTGATGATCAAAAGCGATTTCTCCTGAAAATCGGTGACCGAATCGACCAGTTTTTTGACTGATTCGGCGCGTATGGTCGGGCCATAGCCTGCTTTTACCGCCTCCTCCTGAATCTTGCCGCCGATGTCGGCCAGATCCTCGAGGCTTTTGCTGACGCCCTCTTTCATGGCGTTCAGTGTCTGGGTGCTTTCATTCAGGCCAAAGAGCCCGGTGAATGATGCACTCAGCGCGGTAAAGACGTTTTCATTGGTGCCGAAGAAGCTGATTGCCTGCTGATAGACCCGCTCCTTGATGCTGTTGATCTGATTCAAGCGAGCCATGATCACCTCGGAGGTGTTGTAGCTCACGGTCAGATTGTCAGAGAGATCCTTGGCAATCTGGTAGCGCCGGTCTTCATCCTGGACGCCACGAATTTTAAAATCACGTTCCATCTCCAGCTTCGCCCTTGCAGCCGCATCTTCACCTGTATAGGCGTCGACACTCTTCATGGCAGTTGTCAGTGCATCCTTGGCTTCGTTGAGTTTTTCATCCGCCTTTTTCAGCACTTCAAGCGCCAGAACTTCGGACTCCTTGAGGGCGCCGCGAAAATCCTGGTAGGCGTTGAGGATCAGCTGTTCCCGCTTGATCTGATCTTTCGAATCAGCAGCGACCTCCAGATAAACACCCTTGATCTTGTCGAAGCGCTGCGGAATATCGCCGCGCGTGACTTTCATCCACACATTGCCAACCCGCTCGAAGGTATCGATCTTGCCATCTTCCAGCTGATCCACCATGCTCTTGGCATCTTCGCGAATGCTGTTGAAGGAGTTGGTGATATCTTCATAGCGCTGGCCGATATTCATGGCGTCAATCTGTTCCCGCACGACCTGGTTGAACAGCGAGGCCTGGTTGAGGGTACGGGCGATGGCGATGGTCTTCTCTTCATCGAGATCGGAGATTTGTTCGATCAGGGAGATGATCGGCGCGTCTTCGGTGGTTTCAGGAACCAGTCCAAGGTCACGCAGGCCGTTCATCGCCTTGTCGAGTTGCTTCATGGGTGAGATAGAGGTGTTCATTAACTTTTTATCCTTTGGTTAAAATTATTTCTTATTAGCTGCAGTGTAATAAGGTAACGCATTAATCGCAACTTCTGAATTATTCATAATGATCATCATCAGTCGAGGGGTGCAGTTTCTTCAGGGTGAGGCAAGCAACGCCTCGGCAACGGTAGACTTTGCGTGAAAGAGGGTTTATTCTCTAATACCTTGACAAAATCATGGATAGCGGCGTTAATCAGGAAAAACTCGCAGAATCTCTGAACGAGGCGCAAAGCGGTTTGTACTGATAT
>JAYELV010000277.1:0-2443 GCA_034717755.1 Pseudomonadota bacterium
GGATAAGGCGCTTTCACCGATCTTTGATTCAATACGGATCTTCCAGCGCCGTCATCCGGCTTTGGGTTGCCGGATTTCGCTTCCGCTCATCCGGCCTACAGGTTTTTCCTGCACGGGGTTATTGAGAGTTACATTTTTTCTTTGCAGGGCAGGGAAAATAGCACGCTGCCTGTCAACCTGCCGTTTTGATGATCAACCGCGGTGACCTCGACATTGACGATGTGGTTTTCCAGCGAGGAGTTTTTCTCTGGAACAGGGAAACGTATGCGCAAATAATTGGGCGTATATCCAACATAGTAGTCGCCATCTTCCTGTGTGACTCTGCTCTCGACGAGCACCTCGACTGACTGATTGAGTGCAGCTTGCAGCGACGCGCTCTTCATCTCTGACATCAGTTGATGCAGCTCTTTGCTGCGCTGACGTTTGGTGTCATTATCGACCTGTGATGGGAGTTCGGCCGCCCTGGTTCCGGGACGTGGCGAGTAGCTGAAGATATGCATGTGTGAAAACTGCAGCTGGCGTAAAAATTCCATTGTCTGCCGCCACTCCGCGTCACTTTCACCGGGAAATCCGACGATGATATCTGTGGTGATATTGAGTTCAGGAAGCTGTTGGCGTGCATGCGTCACCAGGCGTTGAAATTCTGTTGTTTTACAACGGCGCGACATCCGCCGCAGCACAGAATCCGTACCGCTCTGCAACGGCAGGTGCAGATGCGGCATCAGGCGACTGTTGTCAAACAGCTTCCAGAAATCGTCGGCAATATCCCAGGGTTCGAGTGAGCCGAGACGCAGACGTGGAATGGTTGTTTTCTCAAGTATGGCGCTGATCAGTTCGGAGAGGTTGCTATCAAGGTCACTGCCATAACCACCCAGGTGCACACCGGTAATCACAGCTTCCTGAATCCCCTGCGCATGCAGGTCATTGATCTCGTCGATGATCTCGATAATCGGACGGCTGCGCTCCTCACCACGTGCTTGTGTGACGATGCAGTAGCTGCAGCGATAGCGACAGCCATCCTGTACCTTGATGAATGCGCGTTGACGACCACGGTGGAAGAGGGGGTTCTCCCCTGGCTCGGTGGCAATCAGGGGCATGGCTGCAACAGTGATCTTCTCAGCGACCAACTGCGGCAGTTTCTCCTTGTCCTGATTGGCCACCAGCAGGTCGACGCCGGGTAGAACACGACTCTCAAGCGGGTTTAGCGTGGCGTAACAGCCACTGACGACCAGTTTGGCCTGCGGATTGCAACGTTGCGCACGCCGGATGAGACGGCGGGACTTGCGCACCGCCTCTTCGGTTACCGCACAGGTATTGACCACTACCAGGTCGGCATGCTCGATATCTGTAACCACACTGTCTCCCTGCCGGCGAAACTGCCGCGCCCAGCTCTCCAGCTCTGCTTCATTGAGGCGGCAGCCAAGTGTTTGAAAATGCACTTGCATCAATTCATCTTCCCGGACTCATCGAATGAGCCACCAGTGTTGTTATTATTCATTTGATTCTCAATGCATCCATAAGTGCCGATTTTTTAAAAGACTTTTACCACGAAGGAGACGAAGACCACGAAGAAACAACTGGATAGAAAAATGTCTTCGTGTCGACTCTCTCTACATTTAGAATTTCTGATCCTGAATACGGCTATTTTACAGGACAATCAACAGGCAGATGACCATGGAACAACAATTGAAAAACCAGGCACTCTCTGCGGGGGAGTTCTTTTCTCAGTTGTGGCCGATTGTATTGCTGGCGGTTCTCCTTGTTGCAGCTGTTGTCAGCATATTGATGCTCTATCGCAGCCGCAATCAGTTGCGCGAGTGGATCGCTGAATCCCGTCTTCTGCAGAGGGAGTATGAGCGTAATTTCAACTCCCTGTTGATCGATACGCGTGAAGATATGCTGCGTCAGGTCGAAGATGGACAGCGCGCCGAGCAGCAGATGCTGCTGCTCAACAGTAATCGGCTGCAGCAGGAGATGGAGCGGCGTTTTGGTGAAATGCTGGCATCCATCAGCCGCAATCACGGCCACCTGCAGGTAGAGATGGCAGAACGCCTGGAGAGGCTGCAGAGTACAACCACCGAGTCACTCTCTGCCGGCAAGCTTGGTCAGCAGCAGATTCTCTCAAATGGAGTGGAACAACTCGGCAACCTGGTCAACCAGGCATTGCTGCAGCATGGCGAAGCGCTTGGTAAACGCGTTCACCAACTGATGGAGAGTACCGACAAGCGTCTCAAGGAGATTGGCGGAGTGGTGGATGAACGCCTCAGCAAGGGGTTTGAGAAGACCACGCAAACATTCACCCTGGTGCTGGAGCATCTGAACCGTATCGATGAGGCGCAGAAACGCATCGCCGAGCTCTCATCCAACGTCGTCAGTTTGCAGGAGTTGTTATCCGATAAACGCTCACGCGGCGCCTATGGTGAGATGCAACTCGCCTCGCTGG
>JAYELV010000278.1:0-9980 GCA_034717755.1 Pseudomonadota bacterium
TTCAATCCTGTTGCGCAGTATAAAATCCGTCATCATGCCGCGCGCACGCTTGGCAAAAATAGCGATGACGCGGGTTTTTCCCTCTTTGGTCTCCTTGAATTTAATCGTCAGCAGACGCCCTTGCAATAATTTGGGTTTAACCGCCTTGAAATACTCGTTGGATGCGAGGTTGATGAGAACAGGCTCCTGCTGCTGCTCCAGCAGCTTATTAAGGCTGTCGGTGATTCGCTCTCCCCAGAACTGGTAAAGATTGCTCCCTCCCGGATTGGCCAGCCTGGTCTTCATCTCCAGGCGATAGGGCTGGATCAGATCGAGCGGACGCAGCGCACCATAGAGCCCTGAAAGAATACGCAAATGCTGCTGAGCATACTCAAGGTCATCCTCGCTGTAGGCATCCACCTCGATACCGCTATAGACATCCCCTTTGAATGCAAATAGCGCCTGCTTGGCATTCTGCAGTGTAAACGGGGTGGAAAATGCGTGATATCGCTCAACATTGAGATTTGCGATATTCTCACTGATGTCCATCAATTCCCGCAGCGCAGTGGAGTCAACTTTGCGCAGTTCGTCGATCAGCACCCCGGAATCTGAGAGTTGATCCGGCTGGGTATTGATGGCGGTTGCCGCAGCAGATTCAAACTCCTGCCCTTTGGACGGAGAGAGTGTAATGACCATGTATCCTATCCTCCCATGAGGAGTTCATCGAAAAAAATGGAATTGTACCCCAGGAAGCTGAGATCAGGACTACCTTTTAATTGCGGGTGTTGATAAAATCACACCCCCACCGATTCAGCATTAATCAACGGAGTCCCATGTCTCAAATCAGCACTTTCCAGAAACTCGAACAGTGGCTTCAGCAACAGGTCATCGGCCAGCCAACGCTTGTCAATCGACTGCTCATTGCACTGCTGGCGGATGGACATCTACTTGTCGAGGGCGCCCCCGGTCTTGCCAAGACACGCGCCATTCATGTCCTTGGACAGCACCTGGAGAGTGACTATCAGCGCATTCAGTTTACGCCGGATCTGATGCCCGCGGACATCACCGGCACAGACATTTTCTCCCAGCAGGAGGGGAAATTCCACTTTCAACCCGGGCCGCTGTTTCACAACCTGATCCTCGCGGACGAGATCAACCGCGCGCCGGCAAAGGTGCAGTCGGCGCTGCTCGAGGCGATGGCCGAGAGGCAGGTGACTGTCGCCGGAGTCACACGCAAGCTGCCGGACCCTTTTCTTGTCATGGCCACGCAGAACCCGATCGAGCAGGAGGGAACATATCCGCTGCCCGAGGCGCAGCTTGACCGTTTCCTCATGCATGTGACAGTTGATTACCCGGAGAGGGAGCATGAAAAGCAAATACTGCACCTGGTGCGCGGCGAGGTGCGTGAACAACTTGCCGACGAAACACCTGCGGAGAGAGGCGTCGTTACCCGTGATGACATCCACAAAGCCCGCCAGCAGGTGATCGAAACCTACCTCTCGCAGCCGATCGAGGACTACCTGATTCAACTGGTGCTGGCAACTCGCAAACCTGAAACCTACGGAGAAGATCTTGCGGGATGGATCTCGTGGGGCGCCAGCCCGCGCGCCACCCTGGCGCTGGACCGCTGCTCACGCGCCCGCGCCTGGCTCGCCGGACGGGACTATGTCGGACCGGAAGATGTGCAGGCTATCGCGCATGATGTATTGCGTCACCGCCTGCTGCTGAACTACGAGGCCGAAGCTGAAGGCATCACCACTGATCACGTCATTGACCGCCTGCTGGAGAAGATCGCAGTCCCATGACGGCCATTTCCAGCAACGAGATCCAACCTGAAATGGATGGTGTCGTCTCGGTGTCGCTGCAGTCGTTGATTCGTCTCGGCGGCAAGGCGCAGCACCTGACCTCACCAAGGAGCATCATTCGCGCCTCGCTGCAGGGGCTGCATCTATCTCCCTTCAAGGGACGCGGTATGGATTTTGCCGAAACACGCCCCTATGAGGATGGTGACGATGTACGCAACCTCGACTGGCGCGTTACTGCGCGCAGCGGCAAACTGCACACCAAGCTCTTCCAGGAGGAGCGCGAACGGCCGGTGCTGCTGTGCGTCGATCTGCAGCCGCCGATGTTCTTTGCCACGCGCGGCGTCTTCAAGTCCGTCATTGCCGCACAGGCAGCGGCGCTGCTGGCATGGAATGCGTGGAAGGCGGGCGACCGTGTCGGCGGCCTGATTTTTAACGGCGAAACCATTCACGAAGTGCGTCCGCTGAGAAACCGTTCGCGGCTGCTGCACCTGCTGAAGATGATCAGTGAAGCAACCCGCCAGCAGCCTCAACGACCAACACAATCCCACACAGGGCAGCTATCAGCAGCGCTGAGCAACCTGCGCCGCGTCATCACTCCGGGTTCGCGCATTTTCCTATTGAGTGACTTTCACGGCATCGATGCTGTTGTGCGCAAACAGCTTGCAGTACTGGCGCGCCACAGTGACCTCTACCTGGTGATGATCAGTGATCCCATGGAGCAGCAGTTTCCGGCAAGCGGACAATGGAGAGTAACCGACAGCAGACGTTTTCTACAGCTCGACTTTTCGCGGAAAAAAGCGCGGGTCGACTATCAACAGCAGTCTGCATCCAGAGTCGAGCGGCTGCAGCAACTTGCGCATAAGCACCACTTTTCCCTGATCCGGCTGTCTACGCAGGATGACGTTTTCCTCACCCTGCAGCACCACCTGGCTGAGCGCAACCGATGAACGACGAACTCCCCCTGCGCGGCCCGGACATGCCCGATCCACTCGGCTGGTGGCCTCCTGCGCCGGGCTGGTGGATCCTGCTGATTGTAATGCTCATTCTCGCACTTACTCTCAGATGGTGGTTGCGTCGCCCCCGCCATATCAACTACTGGATCGAAGCGCAAAAGCAGCTCAAACAGATTCAAGAGGCAACAAATGACCATCTGCTGCAACTGCAACAGCTCTCTTCACTACTACGCAGAATGGCAATATTGCGTTTTGGCCGGGAAGAGTCCGCCAGTCTGACCGGGCGTGCATGGCTGGAGCTGCTCGACAGCGCCTGGCCGCGGGATGACTTCTCGCAGGGAGCCGGCGTGTTGCTTGAGGACGCCCCCTACCGGAACAGTTCTGAGAGTGAAAACAGCGAACTCTTCAGCATCACCGCAGCATGGCTGAAGCATCAGCAGTCTCCGCCACCACAGCCACAGGTGAAACAGGATGTTTGAGTTCGCCTGGCCGTGGATGTTCCTGCTGCTGCCACTGCCGCTGCTGGTGTGGTATTTGATGCCTCCCCTCGCCGCCAGGCATGGCAGTGCGCTGCGCATCCCCTACCTGGATGACTTCTCCGCAGTTGCTGCAGATGAGATAAGCATCAGCAGCAGCAAACTGCCGCTGATACTGCTGCTGTTGGGCTGGCTGGCGCTGGTCACTGCGACTGCTCGCCCTGTCTGGGTCGGGGAAGCGGTTGAAATCAGCCGCTCGGGGCGTGACCTGATGCTGGCTATCGATCTCTCGGGGAGTATGCAGCAGCAGGATTTTCAAGTGGGAAGGCGCAGAGTCGATCGACTCACCGCAACCAAGGCGGTTGCCGGCGAGTTCATCAAAATGCGTGAAGGCGACCGTATCGGCCTGATCCTGTTCGGCACCAGAGCCTACTTGCAGGCGCCATTGACCTTTGACAGAAAGACAGTCAAGCAACTGCTGGATGAGTCCTTTATTGGCATGGCTGACCAGGATACGGCCATTGGAGACGCCATCGGGCTTGCCATCAAACAACTGCGCAAGCAGGAGGATCGTCAGCAGGTATTGATCCTCATGACCGATGGAACCAACACTGCAGGGCGTGTCACTCCGCTCGAGGCGGCCAGGATGGCTGCACAGGAGGGGCTGAAGATCTATACTGTCGGCATTGGCTCCATCTCGCGTACAAGGCGTGGACTATTCGGTATGCGCGCCAGGGGCAGATCTGATCTCGATGAAAAGACGCTCAAAGCCATCGCCAAAGAGACAGGCGGTCAATATTTCCGGGCACACAATACGCAGGAGTTTGCGCGCATCTATGAAGAGCTCGATCGTCTTGAACCGGTGGAGAAAGAGCTTGAGAGCTACCGCCCCAAACGCGACCTGTTTCAGTGGCCGCTGCTGCTGTTCATGTTGCTGGGCAGCATTACTTTGTGGCTGAGAAAAAACCGCTAATGCAAAATTTCATTGATCATTTTCACTTCCTCTACCCCTGGTGGCTGCTCCTGCTGCTGCCGCTGGCGTTGCTGTTATGGCAGTTGCGGCGTGAACGTGGCGCACCGGGAGGCGAGTGGAACAGAGTCGTCGATCAGCGCCTGCAGCCCTATGTGATCATGCGCGGTGAGACTGTGCAGCAGCCGCAGGCATGGTGGCTGATTGCTCTTGCCGGCATCATCGCCATCACCGCACTGGCCGGTCCGGCATGGAAACAACTGCCCCGGCCGGTGCATATTCTGCAGTCACCGCTGGTGGTGCTGCTCGATCTCTCCACCTCGATGTACGCGCAGGATGTCAAACCCAATCGTCTCATGCGTGCAAGATTTGAACTCAGCGATTTGCTGGAGGCGCGCAGCGAGGGGCAGACCGCCCTGATCGTCTATGCAGGCGACGCCTTTGCGGTCACCCCGCTGACACAGGATACCGACACCATACTGGCGCAGGTCAAGGCGCTCTCGCCAAAAATTATGCCGATGCGTGGAAGCCGTACCGACCTGGCCCTGATCGCCGCCGGAAAGCTGTTTGAGCAGGCCGGATTCAGCAGTGGCGACATCCTGCTGCTGACTGATGACATCCCCAAAGCAGCGCGCGCCTCAGTCACCGCCAGAGAACTTTCGAGCAAAGGCTTCGATCTCTCGATCATCGGAATCGGCACGCAAAATGGCGCTCCCATTCCACAGCCGGATGGAGGCTTTCTGAAGGATCGGCAGGGAAACATGATCATCGCAAAACTGCGCATGGAACAGCTGCGCCAGGTCGCGGATGCTGGCAATGGTGTTGCCATCGAGGCAACACTGGATGACAGTGATCTACAGCAGATGCTGTCGCGCTTCACTCGCCACCAGAGTGTCTCTGACAGCGACTCTGAAAATCCTCTGCAGGCTCAATTGTGGCGCAATGAAGGCGTCTGGCTGCTGTTGCTGCTGCTGCCGCTGGCTGCGCTGACTTTTCGCCGTGGCTGGGCGCTGGCGCTGGCGTTTGTCATAATGCAGCCAGCCCCCTCCCATGCCGTCGAATGGTCCCAATTGTGGCAGGATATGTGGCTGCGCAGTGATCAGCAGGGACAACGCGCGCTCAACTCCGGCAATCCGCAACAGGCCGCCGAAAAATTCAGCGACCCCGCCAGCATGGGGGTCGCCAACTACCTGGCAAAAAATTATCAGCAGAGCGTCGATGACCTGCAGCAGCTCAACAGCGTCAGCGCCAATTACAATCGCGGCAATGCACTGGCCAGACTCAATAAGTACCAGGATGCAATCAAGGCTTACGATCAGGCGCTACAAGAGGACAAAACACATGAAAACGCCATCTTCAACCGCGACCTGGTAAAAAAAGAGCTTGAAAAACAGCAGCAGCAGCAGAAACAACAGGAGCAACAGGATCCTGACAGCCGCGAGGACGACCAGGATCAACAGCAGTCACAGCAACAGGATAACAAGGAGAGTCAGGAGAAGGAGGATCAGGAATCGGATTCTCAACAGCAGTCTGAGCAGAACAAGGAGGGTCAGGAGCAGAGTAATGAGAACAAGGATGATGAGGAGCAGGAGTCGGATTCACAGCAGCCTGAGGAGGAAAAGGAAGATCAGGAACAACAATCTGATTCACAGCAGCAGTCTGAGGATGAAAAGGAGGATCAGGAACAACAATCTGATTCACAGCAACAGTCTGAGGATGAAAAGGAGGATCAGGAGCAACAGGCAGAACAGGAGCAGTCACAAAAAGATCAGGCTCAGCAGCAGGACCAGCAGGATGAAGCCGGGAAAAACGAACAGCAACAGCAGGCCGAGGAACAACAATCAGAGGAGATGGAGGAGCAGGAGAACGAGCGGCGGCAAGGCAGCCGCGAGCCAAAGGATGAGCAGGAGCAGGCCAGTGAACAGTGGCTGCGCCAGATACCGGATGACCCTGCCGGATTATGGCGTCGTAAATTCGAATATCAATATCGTAAACGCAGAAGCCATCCCCAGGAGCAGTCGTGGTAATCAAACTACATAGAAACAACTATCCTATTATTATCGCAGTGCTGGTGGTATTGCTGCTTGCAATGCCGCTGCAGGCGGCTGAAATCAAGACGATGGTCGATCATGATCCTGTGGGACTGAATGAAACATTCACCCTCACCTACGAACTCGATCAGAGTCCCGACGCACCACCGGACTTTAGCCCGCTGCATGGCAATTTCGACCTGATCAACCAGGGACAGAGCAGCAGCACCAGTTGGGTCAATGGCAAGGTCACTTCATCGATCAAGTGGAAGCTGGTGCTGCGCCCGCTGCGCGCCGGCAAACTTGAGATCCCCGCAGTCCAGTTTGGCTCCGACAGCTCGACGACCATGGAGATTACTGCTGTCGAGGCAGCCAAATTCCGTCCCCGGCGGGACAACGGCAGCGAACATATTGCCCTTGAAGTCGAAACCTCCCCGCAAAGTGCCTATGTCCAGCAGCAGATCATCTACACCATACGCCTGTTACTCAATACCAATATCAGCAGCAACTCGATGCTCAGCCCTCCACGCCTGAAGGGAGCAAAAGCAAGCATCCAGCAGATGGGAAAGGACAGCCAGTACACCACACAGCGCCAGGGATCAAATTGGCAGGTCATCGAAAGGCGGTATGCTGTAACCCCCCTGGCGAGTGGAGTGATTGATTTTGAGCCAGCCCATTTCGAAGGCCAACTGGTTCAGCAACAACAGCAGCGACCACAGCAGCATGATCCATTTTTCAACATGTTCAGCACCATGCACGGCCCGGTCAAACACCTCTTCTCAGACCCGCTCAGTGTGGAAATCAAGCCCCGGCCAGATGATTTCAGCGGCAAACTGTGGCTGCCGGCCAGCAAGCTTAAAATACGGGGTCAGTGGTCGAAACCGCATGACGAGTTAAAAACCGGTGAACCCGCCACCCTGAGAATCACCATCGAAGCAGACGGCCTCAGCGCCGAGCAATTATCGGCGCCTGAGGTCATATTCCCTGCCGGCCTCAAATCCTATAACGACCAGCCGGAGCGCACCGACAGCACCACTAAGAGTGGCGTCAGGGGAGTGCTGGTACAAAAAATTGCGGTGGTGCCAACCAAAAGTGGCAGCTACAGCATTCCCGCCATAGAGATTCCCTGGTGGAACATCGACACCGACAAGATGGAGATCGCACGCCTGGATGCTATCGACATCAAGGCCAGCGGAGCTGATGTCAGTAGTGCAGATCCTCAACCGCAAAGCAACACGCCGCAGACTGACGAACCCTCCTCTGTGACGCAAGCAGAATCTACTGCAACAGCGCAAACCGATCAATGGTGGAAAACTGCAGCCCTGATGTTTGCACTTCTATGGATACTGAGTATTGCCGCACTGTTGTGGTACTTCAAACTTCGCAAACCCCGGTCTCACAAGAGAGCTGACGGCAATATCAGCAAACATCTCAGCAACAACCTGGAAGTGGTCACAAAATTCGGCAAAGGGCGGCGCAGAAAAGTGGTGCAGGCTGCGCGCAGCAATGATCCGCAGGCAACACGCAACGCCCTGCTGAAATGGGGAGAGTCAGTTTTCCCCGGGGTGCAGATCCACTCCCTCTCGAGCCTGGTGCAGCAACTGGATGGAGAGCTGGCAGGCGAAGTGGAAAAACTCAACCTGACGCTCTACAGTATCGACCCCGGAGAGTGGTCAGGAGCGTTGCTCGCAGAGGGCATCCTCAAGTGGCGCGAGTCAAAAAATCAGGATCAGGACAGGCAGCAGGAACAACTTCCGCCGCTGAATAAACTGTAAGACAGCCTCATTGCGAGCGCAGCGAAGCAATTTCATCTGATTGCCGCAGTCGCCGGGGCTCCCTCGCAATGACCTGGTGGATGGTTCAGTGCGAGCCCATTGATAATTGAGCATCGAGATACTTTTTCATTTTTTCGCCCATTTTAGCGTCAAATTTCTCTCTTTCGATGACAAATCGCTCATGTTCTCCCCGTGAGATCAAGTCCACTCCATCATGGGCCTGCACAGAAAAAACAAGCTTTCTGCCTGCAACCTCTATCAGTTCAACCGCTACTGTGATCTCGAGACCCGGCGGGGTTGCCGCTTCGTGACTGATATCGATGCGGGTTCCGAGTGTCTGTTCCTGCGGCCAATCGATATACGGGTTGATTGCCTTGATACAACTCCACTCCAGTAATCCGACCAGATACCCTGTCGCAAAAACCTCCGGCATCGCCACAAACTCCGGAGACTCCGGGTATAGCGCGGGAACAGTTCTGGAGAGCGGCACCACGAACTTATGTTCGTACCTGATTCCGGGTTTTAACCTGTTTTTCATCTTGATCTCCCGTTAAACCGCAATTCTCAATCTACCAATAAAGTGCCGATATCTTAAAAGACTTTTACCACGAAGCACACGAAGACCACGAAGAATCAACTGGTTACAAAAATGCCTTGTAACTTCTCAATAGTCCCGTGGATTTGTTTGGTTTGCGCGTTAAAAAAATCCTACAGCAACAGTGAGTAACCCAAACCAATGATCGCAGAGGCGGCAATCACTGTCACAATACCCGCCTTGTACCTGAAGAGGGCAATGAATGCCGCTGCGCCTATGAGCAGAGAAAACCACTCGAACACGCCCTCGAAGCCCTCTGGCCACAGTACATGGTAGGCAAAAAAGACCGCCAGGTTGAGAATCACACCCACCACGGCAGCGGTGATGCCGGTCAGCGGAGCGGTAAACTTGATATCCCCCCGGGTTGCCTCAACTGCAGGCCCGCCCAGCAGGATGAAGAGAAAGGAGGGCAAAAAGGTAAACAGTGTGGCGATGCTGGCGCCGGCCAATCCAGCCAGGGGAAGCATCTCCGGGCCGAATATCTCTTTGCTCCAGGCGCCGACAAAACCGACGAATGCTACCACCATGATCAGCGGTCCCGGGGTTGTCTCACCCAGCGCAAGACCATCGATCATCTGGGGTCCGGTCAACCAGGCATACTGCTCGACACCGCCCTGATAAACATAGGGCAGCACGGCATAGGCGCCGCCAAAGGTGACCAGCGCCGCCTTGGTAAAGAACCACCCCATCTGCGTCAGCGTACCCTGCCAGCCATAAGTCATGAACAGCATCAGCATCACCGCCCCGCCGATAAACAAACCGACGGCAAGGAAGATGACAAAGCGGCTCCATTTAAACCGCGCATGCTCCGGGACAGCGGTGTCATCATCAATAAGAGCGGGGCCAAAACTCTCTTTTGACGACCCGTGATGCCCGCCCGCCTTGAATTTATCGGGTGCGAAACGCGACCCCAGATAACCGATAATGGCCGCCATCAACACGATATAGGGAAAAGGGACATCCAGGGCGAATATCGCGATGAACGCCAGCACCGCCATGGCGCGCAGCACATTATTCGGCAAAGCTCTTGAGCCGATACGGTAGGCTGCGAACACTACGATAGCAGTGACCGCAGGTTTGATGCCGTAGAGGATACCCTCGACGACCGGCACATCACCATAGACCAGGTAGATCCATGTCAGCCCGCTGAGGATGAACAGTGATGGCAGAACGAACAGCACCCCGGCGGCTATGCCGCCCCACACACCGTGCATCAGCCAACCAATATAGGTTGCCAACTGCTGCGCCTCGGGTCCCGGCAGCACCATGGTGTAGTTCAGCGCATGTAAAAAACGGTGCTCGGAGATCCACCTGCGTTTCTCCACCAACTCCTGGTGCATCATGCTGATCTGGCCTGCGGGCCCGCCAAAGCTGATAAAACCCAGCTTGAGCCAATA
>JAYELV010000279.1:0-2432 GCA_034717755.1 Pseudomonadota bacterium
AGATGCCCGTCGCATGCGTGCCGTAGAGGTTGTCCAGGAGTACGAGAAGACCATTTTCGATGAGCTGGATCTGATGCGGGAGTCAGCCAATGCTTCGCAGTTACGGCGCAACTGGGAAGGCTCCGAAATGCTCTATGTTCCGGATGTCTACTGGGACTATTGCCGTGAAAACGTGATGGTGATGGAGCGCGTCTACGGCACCCGGGTGAGTGAAGTTGAATCCCATAAGGCCAAAGGCATCAGTATGCAGATGCTGGGTGAGCGTGGCGTCGAGATCTTCTTTACCCAGGTATTTCGCGACAACTTCTTTCACGCGGATATGCATCCCGGCAATATCTTTGTCGAGGACAACGGGCGTTATATTTCGGTTGATTTCGGCATCATGGGAACCCTGACGCAGGATGACCAGCGCTACCTGGCGGATAATCTGCTGGCTTTTTTTAATCGCGATTACCGACGTGTTGCGGAGCTGCATGTCGAGTCGGGATGGATTCCAGCTACAACACGCGTCGACGAGTTTGAGTCTGCGATTCGCACCGTGTGTGAACCGATTTTCAACCGCCCTCTCTCCGAGATTTCATTTGGCCATTTTTTGCTGAAACTCTTTCAGACAGCACGCCGGTTCGACATGGAGGTGCAGCCGCAGCTGGTGTTGCTGCAGAAAACCCTGTTGAATATCGAGGGGCTGGGACGTACTCTCTATCCGCAGCTGGATCTATGGTCGACTGCAAAGCCCTTTCTTGAGCGCTGGGTAAAGGAGCAGGTCGGCCCCAAAGCACTGCTGAAGCGGGTCAAAGAGAGCCTGCCGGGACTCTCGGAACAGCTTCCGGAGATGCTGCCCATGGCATACAGAGTGTTGAGAGATGCGGAGCAGGGAACACTCAAACTGCAGTGGCAGTCGGATCAGCTGCAACAGATTCAGGAGGAGATCCGCAGAGCCAACAAACGCACCCTGGGCGCTGTCACGGGGGGAGTTCTGGTCGTCGGTAGTATCCTCATCGCGGCATTCCCACCTGCGTGGATTGCGCCCGCTATCATCCAGACCGGCATGTTGGGCGGCATCGCTGCTGGAGCGGTGGTGATGGTTAAATCGTGGTGGAGGTAGGTTTTAGGTATTAAGTTTTAGGTTTTATGTGTGTGTCATTGCGAGGAGTGGAGCGACGCGGAAATCCAGGCTTTTTGAGATTGCCGCGCTGCGCTCGCAATGACAGTTATACAGCCTGTAGGGCGCAATAAGTGAAGCTTCCGCTCCTGCTCACGCCCCTCACCTACATCCATGTAGGCGAAACGCATTGCGCCGCAGGGGTTGGTGCAATGCGCTTCGCTTATTGACACCCTACGTTTTGTAGCGGCTTGATAGGAGAATCCACAGTAGCAATATTCCCGACAATAGCCATAAAGCCATGTGGCCGTACTTTGAATAGGGTGTGCTGCCCTGGTAGGGGGTAAACGTGCCGCTGAGTTCGGCTCTCTGGAATTGCGGCAGCCGCGCCTGAACTTGTCCCAGCGGATCGATGATGGCTGTTACGCCGGTGTTGGTGGCGCGCAGAAGGTAGCGTCCATTCTCCAGGGCGCGCATTCTTGCCATCTCAAAATGCTGCAGCGGACCGACGGTTTTTCCAAACCAGGCGTCATTGCTCACGTTGACCAGAAAATGCGCTTCCGGCAGCGCCTCGCGAATCTCTTCGCCAAAGATAATCTCATAGCAGATGGATGCGCCCGCCTGGTATTCGCCCACCTGAAGCAGCGGTTTGGCGGCATTGCCGGAGGTGAAGTCGTCTCCCATAGTCGCCAGTCCCTTGAAGCTCTCTTTCCACAGATAGCCGAGCGGGAAATATTCGCCAAAGGGAACCAGGTGGCGTTTATCGTAGAGCGCCTCATCTCCATCCAGCGACAGCAGGTTGTTGTAGTAGATCTCGCCGCGGGGATTCGTCAGTATGCCTGTGACGAGCATGGTATTGCTTTCAGCCAGCTTCGCAGATAGTGGTTTCAGTAGTGCTTCATCAACCTGCTGCTTGATCGCAGTGATGGCAGATTCCGGCCACAGGATCAGGTCGCTGTCGAGATGCTTCATGGTCTCTGAGGTGTAGTATTGCAGTGTTGGTTCGAGCATTTCCGCTAGCCATTTCTGATCTTGCGGGATATTGGCCTGCAGCAGAGTCACTTTGAGTGGTTTTCCAGAGGGCTGTGTCCACTCCTTGCTGCCGAGCAATCCTCCTGTTGTCCATATCGCTGCAATAACGATGGCTGCCGTGATCTGCTGCCGCCGTTCTCCTTTGATGAGCAGAACCAGCAGCGCAGCAGTCAGAGCGCTGAGAAGCGACACCAGCAACACGCCGCCGATGGGAGCAAAGCCGGAGAGTGGGGAGTCGATCTGCGATAAACCAATTGTGAGCCATGAAAAACCGCTCAGCAACCAGCTGCGCAGCCAT
>JAYELV010000280.1:0-9954 GCA_034717755.1 Pseudomonadota bacterium
GTGCATCTCTACCTCGCCCTGACCACCAGCGAAGAGCCTCTGGGTTACCTGAAGGCCATGACGCACGGATATGAAAACGAGTAACCGCCACGCAAAACTGTCATTGCGAGAGCTGTAGGGTGCAATAAGTGGTGCGCATTGCACCAGTCCATGCGGCGCAATGTGCACCACTTATTGCGCCCTACGAACTACGACCGACACTACACAATTGAAACAACAACAAGATTGATCCAGGAGATAGATTGATGAAGCCCTGCCGACAAACCTCACTCGCCTCACTGATAATCATCGGAAATCTTCTCTTGATGCTGTTGTTCAGCACTACGGCATTTGCTGCAAAGGTGACTCTGGATCCTGAAAGCTGGGGTTCTGAAGAGGGCAAGGCATGCATCGACTGTCACAGTAAATCATCGGCGGGCCTCACCCATCAGTGGAAAAACAGCGCCCATGCGCAGGCGAATGTCAACTGCCTCGACTGCCACCAGGCCTATGAGGACGACGTCGATGCCATGGAGCATGAAGGCAGCATCATCGCCACCATCGTCTCCCCCAAGGATTGCGGCCGCTGTCATGAGACAGAACTCAAACAGCAGCAGGGCTCTGTGCATACCCAGGCGCTCTCCATCATCGAGAACCGCATGCCGGCGCTCGCCGAACACTTCGGAAGCCCGACAATCAATGATGCAGGTTGTGCAAAATGCCATGGTTCCAAAGTCCTGGTGCGCGGCGACGGCACGCTGGATCCCGCCACCTGGCCTAATTCAGGGATTGGTCGCATCAACCCGGACGGCTCGGTGGGATCCTGCTCCTCCTGCCACGGACGTCACCAGTTCTCTAAGGCGCAGGCGCGTGAACCCTCTGCCTGCATCTACTGCCACTCGGGACCGGATTCACCGGACAAAGAGATCTATGCAACCTCCAAGCACGGCATGATGTTTGATGCGCACAGGGGTGAGATGAATATGGAGAGTGATCAGTGGGTCGCAGGCAAGGATTACTCTGCCGCCCCGACCTGTGTTACCTGCCACATGGGCGCAGCCGGCAAGATGAAATCCAATCACGATGTCGGTATGCGGGACTCCTGGAATCTCAATGCTGTCGTCTCCGAACAGCAATACCTGGTCATCTTTGAAGACGGCAGTAAACGGGAATTGTCTACTTCCGACCCGCTGCCGCGAAAAGGTGAAAGCATCAACAAACTCGATGGAACCATGGGAAAGGTCAAGGCAGTGGCCTCACCCAAACGACGCCGCCAGGCGATGACATCGGTTTGCCTCGAGTGCCACAGCAAGGGTTTTTCCAACAACGCCATGCAGCAGTTCGACAATGTCGTCGAACTCTTCAACGAAAAGTATGGCAAACCTGCACAGGCAATCATGCAGGAGCTCTATTCAGAGAAGCTGTTGACCCCCCTCCCCTTTGATGAACCTGTCGAGATCACCTACTGGAAACTGTGGCATAACAGCGGCACACTCGCCCGCCACGCCGCAGCAATGACCAGCCCGAGCATGACATGGAAAGGCATGAACGATGTCGGCAGCGATTTTTACGGCAAGTTCCTCGGCCAGGTGCGTGATGCAGCCGGCACGGAGAGAGGCGACGCCCTGATCAAAAAACATGTCAATGATTCAGAGCATCATGACTGGCTCAATCACCCCGGCAAAGCAAACACGATCCTCGGTTTCGGCAAAGGGAAAAATGAAGGGGAGAACGAGAGTGAAGGTGTAGCTGAAAGCGCCGGTGAAGAGAAATCCAATGAAGATTACTAATTTGCTGCCGGCATTCATTACCCGGCATGTACTCTTTGCCCTGATTATCGGTGGAATGGCCGGCATCGGTTTTATACTCTTTTTGACAGAGTTCGACCACTTCACCAGCAGCGAGGAGTTCTGCACCACCTGCCACTCCATGGAACTGGCTGCCGAACCCTACCGCAATTCGCCCCATTACAAACCTGCTTCAGGCGTTCGCGCAAGCTGCGGTGACTGCCATGTCTCCGAAGGCGTCTTCGCGGCAACCTGGGATCACTTCATCGGCACCAAGGATTTGATCAGGCAGTTGTTCGGGGAGAATTATGATGATCCTGTGGTCAACGCTCTGCATCTTCCCGAAGCGGCCTTTGCTGCCAGAGAGTGGTTCAAAAAGAGGGATTCAGCCACCTGCAAGCGTTGTCATGTCAAAGAGGCGATCTTTGGCGAACGCCCCGACACACAGCAGATCCATCTAGAAGATGCAAAGGATAAGAGCTGTATCGAGTGCCACTACAACCTGGTGCACCGCCACGTTCCGGACAAAAAAACCTTTAAACGGGACGCATGGAACAGCATGATCGAAGAGGAGTTTGGCCTGGAAAAGGGGACGGCGAAAAAAATTCTGGATGATGAGTAACTTCACAATTCATTCGCGGTCAGAAGACCGCTCCTACATCTTGCGTAGCATACTACTGTAGGAGCGGTCTTCTGACCGCGATAATGCACAGGTTTTTTGAAAAATATATTATGAAGAATCGAACAATGGCGTTTACAAATTCAGGGGAGTAATAGCATGTTACTATCTTTAGGTTGTCAAACCATGCGCGAAGGCGTGATTGCCACGCTGATCTTTTTTATCGCCGGCGTGCTGCTTATTCTTGCCAGTGTGCATATCATTCCGCAGATCTGGAACTTACAACACATCATTATGTTTATCGGCTTTATGCTGCTACTGCTGGCCCCTATCATTCTGGTATCGACATTTCTGCTCTCAGTACTGCCGAATGCCAAAAAGAAAATGGATCAATGCGATCATTAACTCATTTAGACGATTAGAGGAGAGCTGAGATGATATCTGAACGTTGTAAAAACCAAAAAGTCTGTTTTTTCCATTTGACGCCGCTCTATACGCGAACCGGATGGTATTTCAAGGTGCGTGTGCAACGCCATAGCAGGGGGCCGTTTCCCATGCTGCGGGATGCAAAATCTGCGGCGAAAGAGCAGCTCAAGAGTCATACGCATTAAAATATCAGAGCATGTGGTGAGACCAGGGCATTTACAGATGCTATGAATAGATGAAAATGCTCTCTTTCGGGTGTAATTCGCTGCGCGAAGGTATCACTACAGCGATTGTTTTCTCTGTTACCGGAGTGCTGCTGATATTGACTGCACTCTTCATCATTCCGGCAATCTCCTACCTTCCTCACATCGTCATGATCTCCGGCGCTCTGCTGCTGCTGTTTGTTCCCGTGATTATTACTGCTACGATCATAAAAAATCGTAAAGCCTGACCTGCCCTCACCCTAACCCTCGGCAAACTGCTCCTGCGTTGCTCTACCACCTACATCCTTGTAGGCGTCTCCCAACGGGAGAGGGGACTGAATTAGTGCTGGCAGAGTTCCAACTGGCGGCTGACTTTCGGCAGCATAATCGCAATAATGGTCACAGCCATAATTACCACCCCGACAACGATTGAGATAAATCCCAGTGCGAGAAAAGTCGCCGGCAATGCCGACTGCAACGATAATTGCTGTGCCACAAGCACCAGAACAATCCCGCTGAGGAATAAAACGACAGATGAAACAACCGCCTTCTTCATTAGACTACATGCTGATTTAATCATGCTTTCACCCCATAGTTTTTGATTAACTGTCGCCATATTAGCATTTGTTAATGTACTAATCAACAGCAGATGGGGCAGATTGATGTATATTAATTAGGATACAGTTGGGAGTTGGCAGCTGGCAAAAGTCTAATCAGTTTGCTGCAGAGCCTTTTGTAAAACTCTAAAATTCGTCATTCCGGCGAAAGCCGGAATCTATAGAATCAACCACTTACTAATCGAAAAAGTAATATCTCAATAACCCCGTGCATTGAATACATTTTGTTAAAACAGCAGTCACACGGGTTTTTTGAGAAGTTACTCGAAAAAATGGATTCCGGCTAAAAACATGCCGGAATGACGGAGTTTTGCAAGTGGCTCTGCTTACTGAAAACTTTCTTTTCTCTTTTTTTGCTGCCTACTGCAAACTGACGACTGCCAACTTTGTTTCGATTACAAGCCGGCTTTTTTGGCTGCCTCTTCCCAGCCTTTCGGCAGGTGGTGGGCGATGCCCTTGTGGCAATCGATACAGGTCTTGGTCGGGTCCTTGCCATCCATCGCGTCCCATACATGCGGATCGTGCTGATCGGCGCCGCGTGACTGCTGCTTCTCCAGATCCATTGAGACATAGTTATGGCAGTTGCGGCATTCGCGGGAGTCGTTGGCCTTCATGCGTTTCCACTCGCTCAGCGCCATCGTCAGGCGATAATCCTCAAACTTCTCCTTGGTATCGATGGTTCCCAACATCTTATGATACAGCTCGGCTGAAGCCTGGATCTTGCGCTTGACCTTGTAGATCCACTCTTTGGGCACATGGCAGTCGGGACAGGTCGCCCTGACACCGGTGCGGTTGGTGAAGTGCACCGTCTCCTGGAGTTCTTCATAGACGTTGTCCTTCATCTCGTGGCATGAGATGCAGAACTCCTCGGTATTGGTCATTGCAAGCGACCAGTTAAAGCCACCCCACAGGACAATACCCAGCACAATGCCAAACAGCAGTGTCATTGAGGCAAAGCCCATCATTACTCTCTTTTTACTTGTTGGTGTCATGACAACTCCCCGATATATTATCTGAATAGGAATACAACAGCAGACTCCTCAATCTCGGGAGAGATGAGACGTTGCCCTCTTTTCAAAGCACCCTGCTCGTTAGAATGTATTCTCTACCAGAGCCGGTGCGTCAGCCTGCGGCGTATGGCACTGTTGGCAGAAATAGCGGCGTGACGAGAGTTTCTGCAGAACTTTTCCTTCACGATCCTTGTAGTGAGTCTCGCCAATCTCCGGCGCTTTCTCTTTTTCGTGGTTCGCCTTGCTATGGCATTTCATGCAGGTATTCTCCTGCAGACTGACACGGTCCTTCTCGATGTCATGCGGAATGCTCGGCGGCTGCAGCTCCCAGTTGCGCTTGATCCCTCCCTGAACCTGAACCTGCTTCTTTTTCTCAAACATCTGCGCCTCGACATCGAGATTGTTACCACCGCGCAGCGATGCAACATCTTCACTCATGGCAAGCGGCGCCTGAATCATCATTACGGCTCCCGCCACTGTCGTCAATATCACTTTTTTCATAACAGCCTCCATCAGACCATGTTGAACTGAATCATAATTTTTGTTTAAGTGCTGCATTCATCTCCCCACTGGAGAGCGCAGCTTTGGATCGATCAAATCGCAACCCAAAATGAAACACATCTTCACCGCAGATATCGATACATCGTCCGCAGTTGGTACACTCGCCGGAGAGAATAACGGGTGGAATCCCCTTCTCCTCTCCTTTCAGAATCGCCGGGATGATCTGTGGTTCCGGACAGACCACAAAGCATTCGGCGCAGTCGTTGCACTTGCTACGCGCATCAGCGCGTACGCGAATCGGGCTGACCTTTCCCAGCAGCCCGTAAAAAGCCCCCATGGGACAGAGATTCGTGCACCAGCCGCGTTTGGCAACAAACACATCAAATAAAAATATGGCTGCGATCAGAAACCAGCCAAAGCCCATGCCGAAGATAATGCCGCGATGCAGTATCGACACCGGATTGACCAACTCGTAAGCCATGACACCACTGATTGCTGACACCAACAGCACCATGCCCAGCATCCAGTACTTGGTATTGCGCAGGAAATTGGCGCCTGTCCTGATATCGAGTTTTCTGCGCAGCCAGAAGGAGGCATCTGTCACCAGGTTGACAGGGCATACCCATGAACAAAAAACGCGTCCACCAAGCAGCAGATAAAACGCCAGAATGATCAAGACCCCTGTGACAGCTTCCGCGGCGATCCCGCTAAAACCGGTCGCCAGCATCTGCAGGAACACAAACGGATCTGTCATCGGCACCACATCAAACAGCAGGCTCGAGGAGAGATTGCCCTTGATAATCCAGATGCCCGCCCATGGCCCCAGCATGAACAGCAGCAGGATGCCGATCTGGCTCAGGCGTCTCAGAATCAACCACTTATGCGCCGGCCACCAACCCTTTTTCCTGATCGCTTCAGCACCGAGAACTGTATACCTGGCCACTAGTCAGCCTCCTGGATACCCTTCTTGAGGGTGTCCAGCGGATTGCTGGAGAAGGGTGTCTCCTCCATGGCCGCATCCGGAGTTGTCATCGCCGGTGCATTCGCCTGATCGAAAATCAAACCCTCGCCCGTATGGTCGTAACTCATCCCTTCCGGCAGGTTGTAGCGATGCTCTTGATCCGGGGTGACCAGTGATCCACCAGCCGCATCTTTCTTCTCCCAGCCAAGCCGGTAGTGTTTACCCAACTCGCCCTTGGCCAGGTGCATAGGGAAAACCTTGATGGCCGCTTCATCGAGGATGCAGGCTTTTTCACACAAGCCGCAACCGGTACAAGCCTCTGAATGAACAATCGGGATAAACAGCGCATGCTTTCCGGAACGTTCGTTATGCCTGTAATCGAGCGTGATGGCGTCACCGCGGATCGGACAAACATTGAAACAGACCTCACAGCGCAGCCCCAAAAAGGCAATGCAGGTCTCCTGGTCCACCACTACCGCAAGCCCCATGCGGGATTCGTTGATATCCGTGAGAGCGTGATCCAGTGCTCCGGTCGGACAGACAGGAATACAGGGGATGTCTTCACACATCTCGCAGGGATCGGTGCGCGCCATAAAATAGGGAGTGCCCGTCGGGACATCATCGCCAACATCGGCCAGTTTGAGAATGTTGTAGGGACAATCCCTGACACACAAACCGCAACGCGTACAGGAGGCGAGAAAATCTGCTTCATCCAGTGCGCCCGGCGGACGTATCGCCATCGGCGCCATGGAACTGGCGGATTTGGAGTAGATGCCGATACCGAGACCCAGCAAACCGACGCCACAGGCGGTACGCGCCGAATCGATCAAAAATCGGCGGCGTCCCTTGGATGCAGGTTTTTTAGAAGCGGAATCACTCATGGCAACTACCCTACGCACAACAGGAAGAGATGCCGGCGACAACAGCCGCCGGAAATTTCCCGTTGCTTAGGCCTTCAACACCTTGCAGGCGCACTTTTTGTAATCCGTCTCTTTGGAGAGCGGATCAGTGGCGTCCAGAGTCAGCTTGTTGACCAGGCGGCCTGCATCAAACCAGGGGAAGAACACCAGCCCTTCCGGAGGTGTGTTGCGACCACGGGTTTCGACACGGGAGAGGACTTCACCACGCCTGGTCTGAACCTTGATCTTGGCGCCGGGACGCAGCCTGCGTTTTTTCGCATCCTTGGGATGCATGTAGACCACGGCATCAGGCACGGCGCGATAGAGTTCGGGCACGCGGCGAGTCATCGATCCGGAGTGCCAGTGCTCCAGAACGCGGCCGGTGCAGAGCCACAGATCGTACTCCTCATCCGGCGCCTCGGCAGGCGGCTCGTAGGGGCCAAAAATGATATTGGCGCGGCCATCAGGTTTACCGTAGAAGTAGACATCGCCCTTGGCGACCTCCGGGTTGAATTTCTTGACATGCGGGTCATAGCCCTCCCTGAAGCGCCACAGCGTCTCCTTGCCATCGAGCACCGGCCAGCGCAGTCCACGCGCCTTGTGATAGGCGTCATACTCCGCCATCTCGTGGCCTTTTTTCGGCCCTTCCCACTGGAATCTGCGATACTCTTCGAACAGGCCCTTCTGCGCATAGTAGCCAAAGTGCGCTGACTCATCATTGTCATAGACATTGCCGCGCTCATCCTTGACCATGCCCTCCTCGTAGGGGAACTTGTTGACCTGGCCATTCTCGAACAGCACATCATAGAGCGTCTTGCCGGCGACTTCAGGCATCTTGGCAATCTGCTCTTCACCCCACGCCTCCTCGACCGTAAAACGCTTGGCGAACTCCATCATCTGCCACATATCGGAACGCGACTCACCGGGCCCCTTGACCTGTTGACGCCAGAACTGGGTGCGCCGCTCGGAGTTGCCGTAGGCCCCCTCTTTCTCCGCCCACATCGCTGTCGGCAGAATCAGGTCTGCTCCCATCGCCGAGACCGTTGGATAGGGATCGGAGACGGTAACGAAGTTTGCGGGGTTGCGCCAGCCTGGCCAGGACTCTTCATTGAAGTTCGGTGATGCCTGCAGGTTGTTGTTGCACAACTGCCAGTAGCAGTTCATCTCGCCGTCTTTCATCTTGCGATGCATCAGCACCGCATGGTAGCCCGGCTTGGGGTTGATGGTGCCTTCCGGAAGCTTCCAGATCTTCTCAGCGGCCTTGCGGTGCCCCTCTTTCTTGACCACCAGGTCAGCAGGGAGGCGGTGGGCAAAGGTGCCGACCTCGCGCGCCGTACCACAGGCGGAGGGTTGACCGGTCAGAGAGAAAGGCCCGTTGCCCGGCTCGGAGATCTTGCCCATCAGCAGATGGATGTTATAGACATTGCTGTTGACCCACACGCCGCGGGTATGCTGGTTGAAACCCATGGTCCAGTAGGAGGTGACCTTCTTCTTCGGGTCGGCAAACACCTTGGCGAGTTTCTCCAGTTGATCCTTGGGAACGCCGGAGAGTTCGGAGGTATAGTCGAGCGTATAGGGCTTGACTGCTGCGGCATACTCGTCGAAGGTGATCTTGGTCAGCTTGCCGCCCTTGCCTGTCTTTTTCTTCTCCAGCGGATGCTCGGGACGCAGGCCATAGCCGATATCGGTCGGCGTCTTGTTGAAGTTGACATGCTTGTCGATAAACTCCTTGTTATAGGCCTTGTTCTCGATGATGTAGTTGGCGATGTAGTTGGTAATCGCCAGGTCTGTCTGCGGCTTGAAGATGATGCCGTTATCAGCCAGTTCGAAAGAGCGGTGGGTGAATGTCGACAGCACATGCACTTCACACCCCTCTTTGGTCAGGCGGGTATCCGCCAGGCGCGACCACAGGATGGGGTGCATCTCCGCCATGTTGGAGCCCCACAGGACGAAGACATCCGCATGCTCCAGATCGTCATAGCAGCCCATGGGCTCGTCAATGCCGAAGGTGCGCATGAAAGCGCCAACGGCAGACGCCATGCAGTGGCGCGCGTTCGGATCGAGATTGTTGGAGCGCAGACCCGCTTTCATCAGCTTGGAAGCAGCGTAGCCCTCCCAGATGGTCCACTGGCCGGAGCCGAACATGCCGACGCCGGAAGGCCCTTTATCTTTCAGTGCGGCTTTCCATTTATCCGCCATGGTGTCCATCGCCTCGTCCCAGGAGACCTCGGCAAATTCACCCTCCTTGTCATACTTGCCGTCCTTCTTGCGCAGCAGCGGCTTGGTAAGACGATCCTTGCCATACATAATCTTGGTCAGGAAGTAGCCCTTGATACAGTTGAGGCCCTTGTTGACCGGCGCATCAGGGTCGCCCTGGGTGGCGACAACCTTGCCATCCTTGACGCCAACCAGCACCGAACAACCGGTGCCGCAGAAACGGCATGCCGTCTTGTCCCAGCGCATATCTTTGTCGGCTTCCTGTGCTGCATTTGCAATGGTGACAGGCAATGCGATGCCTGCACTTGCTGTGGCTGCGGCAATCGCCTGGCTCTTGATAAAATCTCGACGTGTAATCTTCATGCTCTAATCTCCTTCCTGATCTGAATTCGGATCTGTTTTCGGATTTTCTTCAAAATACTCGTAAATCAATGATGAACTGAGCACACCGGGGATATTTTGCATATCCATCATGGTTTGACTGCAAACCTCGCGCTCAGCATGATCAATGGTAACAACCAGCTTGCCTGCTTCACTGCTGGCGTGGATCTCGACTCCCTCCATCGCGGAGAGATTCTCACTTACGGATGCCAGGTTTTCAGGACGCGCCTGAACAACCAGACTGCATATACTCATCGTGCGGCGCCCTCTTTTTGATTGGTTTCAGTATCAGTGATCGCCATAGTGTTTTCCCGCGTCATCGTGATTGCCTGCACCGGACAGGGCTTGATGCAG
>JAYELV010000281.1:0-9927 GCA_034717755.1 Pseudomonadota bacterium
TGATCACTCTGATCGCAGTCTGATGCGGAAGATGCCACTTGTTGCCGGGCTTGACTTTTGCGATGGCCGCGAGCTGGGCTTTCAACACTAATCCATAGAGCTGCCGCTGCGGCTCACTGAATTTACCATTGACCGGCCAGGTCCTGGAGATATCCGAGGCATAGCAATCGATTTCGCAACCGGCATCGATCAACACCAGGTCTCCATCCTGGAGCTCGTCCCTGTTTTCAATGTAGTGCAGAATACAGCCATTCTCACCACCTCCAACAATCGATGGGTAAGCCTGACCCGTGGCATTTTTTACCCTGGTTTCATACTCGAATTGCGCCTGCAGATGATACTCCGGCATGCCGGGGCGGCACTTTTTCATGAGATTGATATGCGCCTGTGCTGATATCTTTGCCGCCCTGCGCATGAGTGCTATTTCTGAACGGCTCTTATACAGGCGCATGTCATGCAGGTAGTGATCCAGGGCAATAAACTCCAGCGGACCCTGAAGACCCGAACGCGAATTCGCCCGCACCTTGCCAATCCATTCCGACATCTGCTGGTCCAGCCGGGAGTCACAACCCATCGCATAATAGATGCGCTCACACTGCTCCAGCATGCGTGGCAATATCTCATCCAGGTCACTGAAGGGGAAGGAGTCATCGGCGCCAAAATCAGCTATCGCACCCTCCTGTCCGGCGCGGCGTCCATCCCACTGCTCTCTCTTGGGATCACGCTGACGACAGAAGAGGATATATTCTGCCGCCTTGCGGCCGGGGATCAATACCGCAACTGATTCCGGTTCGGAAAAACCGGTGAGGTAGTAGAAGTCGCTATCGGGACGATAGGAGTAATGCACATCGCGGTTACGGATGCGTTCTGGCGCCGCCGGGATAATGGCGATCGCGTTTTTGCCCATCATGCGCATCAACTGCTTGCGACGACGCTTGAATTCAGCCGCGGTCATCAGGCTCATCCTCATAGATGGTCATGACAGCAACACGCAGGTACTCCTCCAGCTCAGTCATTTGCTGTCTCTGCTCTTCATCAACGGCATCAACGGACTCCACATCGAGACGCGTCAGCTCACTGATGTCCGCAAGAGTCTCCTGTGCTACATCAGACATCTTCATTTCATTGTCCCTGGCGCTGATGCCAAAGCCGAAAAGGTATCCCTGGCACCAGTTGACCAGCTGCTGCGCCCTTTCGTCATTACAGATATCATCATCCGGCAGTATCAACTGGAACCCCATAACCGGATCTTCAAGCTGCTCCCTGATTTCTGCATGCATCTGCATGAGGGTGCTTTTACACTCCTGCACCTGCGGTTCATGCGCATCACTGTCACGAAACAGCTCCTGCTGCATGAGTTGCAAAGATGTTTCGAAGTCACCACAGATCAGCCCGCAAATGAGGGCATGCACCTCTGCCGGTCCAATCTCCATACCGGCATCGGAGAGCTGCTGTTTTATTTCGTCATATTCGGGGAGTTGATACACGTCTCGTTGTCCGTTAATAAACCCTGGTTCGAGTTCGATGTGAACTTGTTGCACGCCATTTTACGCTCTCGTTCAAGCGGAATCGCGAAAAAATCTGTAAAATGCGGGAAATTTGATCTTTTATTGCAATTAGAGTGCTCTATTATGCCCTCCGGCATTGACCCGTTCAAACTTGCTCTCTATAGTTCCAGATGAAGTTGATAGTTGCCAATGAACGGAATTAAAAATATGCCTGATAATGAGTTGAAGTCTCTTGAGTCCAAAGTCGACGATCTGGTCAACGCATGCATGCAGTTGAAGCAGGAGAACCAGACCCTGCGCACCAGCCAGGATGATCTTGTAAGCGAGCGTGCATCCCTGATTGAGAAAACTGAACTTGCAAGAAACCGTGTTGAATCCATGATCAGCCGTCTCAAGTCACTGGAAGAGAACACATGAGCACGCCTAAACCTGTCTCAGTCACCATTCTCGGTGAAGAGTACCTGATCTCCTGCCCACCTGAAGAAGAGGGCGCACTGCAGCAATCCGCTGAACTACTCGATGAGCGCATGAAAGAGATTCGCGCCAGCGGCAAAGTCATGAACAGTGAGCGCGTCGCCGTCATGGCGGGCTTGAACCTGTCGAATGAACTGCTGAGCCAACAACTGCTAGCCAGCAGCGAATCCGGAAAAATCGATGAGCAGTTGCGCTCATTGAGGCATAAAATCGAGACCGCTCTTAATCCGTAACCCCGCCTGACGTTCTGCTTAACAACAAACCTGTTTACTATACACCCTATCCACTCCCCCCTGATAGTATTGAATTTTTTTCTGCTAGCGGCAGATAAAACAACTGGAATTTCAGCAAAAATAGGATAAGATGGTTTCAGGGCGATCACTACTGTGTTCGATAGTTGGTCGGTTTCTTGAGCCTTGCATTTACCCCGGGAGTGGAATGTATTACTGGTGTGCAAGTCCGCCTTGAGCGGAAAGCCTTATGTGATACATGAAACACCCACTTGAACTATTAAGGTTCAAGGGTATGATCAACGCCGGCATTGGTGGTATCGCCCTATCTTTGAATTATCATGTCGACAAACAAGCTTCGTTCATCCATACGCCGGCGGCGTCTGCAGATCCCGGCTGCACAGCAACGTCAGCATGCTTCTCTTGTCTGTAAAAATCTCTCGCGGCTACGCCAATTTCAAAAAGCCGGGCGCATCGCTCTCTACCTCTCTGCCAATGGCGAACTTGACCCAACGCCCATCGCCAAATTCAGCCGACGCGCTTCCAAGCAGCTATACCTGCCGGTTTTACACCCCTTCCGGCATGGACGGCTGTTTTTTTGTGAGTGGAGAGAACATGCCCCGCTGCAGCCAAACCGCTTCGGCATCCTGGAACCCTGCTGCCATGGAAATGCCGCAGAGTCGATAAGGTCGCTGGACTTGATCCTGGTTCCATTGGTGGCATTTGACGCATCCGCTCAGCGCATTGGCATGGGAGGAGGCTACTATGACCGCACACTTGGCAAGCCCAGGGGAGGCTCAACCTGGAAGCGTCCCTACCTGATCGGTATTGCCCACGAAATGCAGAGGGTTGCAGCGATCACCCCGCAGCCGTGGGATGTGCAGCTGGATGCGGTAGTTACGGAGGCAGGGGTGTATTGGGATAAGTTTTAAGTAGGAAGGTTTTAAGTTTTAGGTTTTAGGTTTTAAGTGGGACCAGTACTTTATTAGAGCCTGTGGTAGGGTTATAGCGGTGTTGCCTAAAACTTAAAACCTAAAACCTAAAACCTTCCCATAACTGCTTACAAATAATAGAGGAACCTTTTATGCAACGTCGTGACTTTCTCAAAAAGGCAGCTGTCGGCTCGATCGCAGCAGGTACGGCTCTTGGCGCATCCACTGCTGTGCATGCCAAAGCTGAATTTAAATGGAAGATGGTCACCACCTGGCCGAAGAACTTCCCGGGGCTGGGTACGGGCGCCAACAAGCTCGCCCAACTGATCACCGAAATGTCCGGGGGGCGTTTGACTGTCAAGGTATACGGGGCCAAGGAGCTGGTTCCCGCCTTTGAGGTGTTTGATGCCGTCTCCAGCGGAACCGCGGAGATGGGGCATGGAGCCGCCTACTACTGGAAAGGCAAGAATGAAGCTTTCCAATTTTTCTCCACCGTCCCTTTTGGACTCACCGCCAATGAGATGAATGGCTGGCTTTACTACGGTGGCGGCATGGAGTTGTGGCAGGAGGCCTATGCGCCTTTCAAGGTTTTACCCGCTGCCGCCGGCAACACCAGCGTGCAGATGGGAGGCTGGTTCAACAAAGAGATCAACAGCATTGCCGATCTCAAGGGATTGAAAATGCGCATCCCCGGACTCGGCGGAGAGGTGCTGCGACGCCTTGGCGGAACGCCTGTCAATCTTCCCGGCGGCGAGCTCTTTACCGCCCTCTCATCGGGAACAATCGACGCCACCGAATGGGTCGGACCATACAACGACCTCGCATTCGGCTTCTACAAGGCGGCCAAATACTACTACTATCCAGGCTTCCACGAACCCGGGACAACTCTCGAGGCCGTCATCAACCAGCAGGCTTATGAGAAACTGCCTGCTGATCTTCAATCGATCGTGATGAATGCCTGCAAGGTAGTCAATATGGACATGGTGGCGGAATATGCTGCACGCAATCCAGGCGCATTGCAAACATTGCTGAACAAGCACAAGGTTGAACTGCGCAGCTATCCGGACGATGTGCTGCAGCAATTGCGCGTGGCCTCTCAGGAGGTTGTTGCAGAGCTGGCGAAAAAAGACGCTTTCAGCGCCAAAGTCTATGCCTCATATCAAAAGTTCCTCGAGGATACGGTTGCTTTCTGCACAGTCTCAGATCAGGCCTACCTGAATGCACGCGCGGAAAAATAGCGTCGCTATTCCCATGCCCGCCAGCAACATACTGAGTATTGTGGTAACAAATCAATGGCTCCCTGCATTGAATACATTTTGTTAAAACAAATGTCATTGCGAGGAGCCGTAGGCGACGCGGCAATCTGGTTTGGAGATTATAAATTACATCCTTGTAATTTACCCTTCGGGTCGCGCAAGGCGCGCTCAATTTTGCTCCAAGCAAAATTAGTGCCACAGTCGCTTAGGCTCCCTCGCAATGACAGAATTTACATTGTCTATTTTCAGAACTTACTCAATATGATGAGGCTCTCTTGAATCTCACCCTGCCGCCTCTATCACTCTATATTCACATCCCCTGGTGTGTAAAAAAGTGCCCCTACTGTGATTTCAACTCTCATGCGCTCTGTGCCGGCATCGATGCACACAGCAATGAGGCGCACTATGTCGGGGCTCTGTTAAAAGATCTTTCGCTGGAGACCCCCCTGACCAGTGGCCGTGAGCTTGAGAGTATATTTATCGGTGGTGGGACGCCCAGCCTCTTTAGCGCTGCAGCGATCAGCCATCTGCTCGACGGCGTGCGCGAGCAAATAAAGCTGAACCCCCGGCCAGAGGTCACACTGGAGGCAAATCCCGGCGCCGCAGATGCGGCCTTTTTTGCCGGTTACAGGCAGGCAGGGGTCAATCGTCTCTCTATCGGCGTACAGAGTTTCAATGATGAGCATCTGGGCAGCATCGGACGTATTCACAGCGCGCAACAGGCGCTGGATGCATACAAACTGGCCTCGGATGCAGGCTTTCAAAATATTAATCTTGATCTGATGTATGGGCTGCCGGGACAGTCCATTGCGCAGGCGATGGATGACCTCAAACAAGCCATTGCCCTGAAACCTCAGCATATCTCCTGGTATCAACTCACCATCGAGCCCAACACGCTCTTCAGCAGTCACCCCCCCGGCAGCCTGCCCGCGCATGAAAAACTGGCAGAGATCTCCGATACCGGTATAGATCTACTGCAGGAGCATGGTTTCAAGCAGTATGAAGTGTCGGCTTTCGCCACTAATGACCATCGTTGCAGGCATAATCTGAACTACTGGCAATTTGGCGACTATATCGGTATCGGCGCCGGCGCCCATGGCAAGTTGACCTCAATGGATGGACATATCAGCCGCCGGCGCAAGCAGCGTTCTCCAGCAGCTTATGTCGATTCGGCCCATGCAGGAGACGCACTCTCGAGTAAAAGCCGCTTACAGGATGAGGATCTGCTGCTGGAATTCATGATGAATGCGCTGCGCCTCAATGACGGCGTATCTGCTGACATATTTGAGCAGCGCACCGGTCTCTCCCTGCAGGCAGTGCAACTGCGGTTGTTACATGCCAGACGCGCAGGATTGCTGGAGCAGGAGACGGAAGTGCTGAGGGCGACAGAGATGGGGCGTAGATACCTGAATAATCTATTGGTGATGTTCAGTTAACAATTCTCGGCATCCTTCATGACCAGTTTCTATCTGTGTGCATCTGTGGTTAACAATTCTCACCCTCCTTGACAACAGGGCGCTGAGACAGTCTACTTGCGCTGACTTTTCATTTTGCAAAAACAGGACCCCCATGTGGCGTAAATTATTCCGACCAAAATGGCAGCATAGAAACCGGGATATCCGTGCGGAAGCAATTCAGCTGCTGGCGACTAACGACCCCAATTTTGTCGAGGTCGTTCGTCATGATATGGATACCGGAATTCGCCGCCAGGCATTAAGGCGCGTTACCGATATCAGGTTACTGATTGATATTAGCGGCAGTGACACCGACCCGTCAGTCTCGCGCGCAGCCGCAAGACGCCTGTGGTACCTGCTTGCACAGGGTGAAGATACAGAATCCGTGGAACAGGCTCAACAGGTTTTGAAACAGCATGGCAACAGTGAGATGGCGGAGTATCTGCTTCGCCACAGCAAAGCTTCCGCGGTGCGGCTGCAGGCGCTTGCAGAGATGCAGCAACCCGCATTGCTCAGCGAGGTCGCCCTGACAGATAGAGATACCAGTATCCGGCTGCAGGCTCTGGAACGCATCTCCAGGCTCTCCACCTTGAAACGCGTCGCCAGGGAGGCGCGCGGAAAAAACAAGCGCGTCGCGCGCCGTGCGCGGGAACTGGTCGAGAAACAGGTTTTACTGCAGGAGATGCCACGGCGACAGCAGCAGGTATGCGATCAAATCGAGCACCTTGCCTCGCTTCAACAACCGGATCAAACCATTTTGCATCAACTCCTCCAGCAGTGGGAGACAATCGCCAGCGACGCGCCCGAGGAACTGAAAAGCAGATTCAACAACGCTCAACAACACATCAACAAATCTATCGAGGCGTCACGCAACAATAAAGAGCAGCAGGATCATCAACGCGAACTCTGCGAACAAATCGACGCACTGCTGCATGATTTAGAGCAAAATGCCAATGCGCCGTCACTGAACCTGAATGAAATAGAGGCCGCAGAGTGGATGCTGGGCAACAGCTGGCAGCAGCTCGAGGAGGATCTTGACGCCGTCAACCCCAATCTCAAGGCGCGTTTCAGCGAGTCTCAGCAAAAACTTATGCAACGCCGCGGGCAAATCGATCAATACCGCAAGCTGCACGCCCAACAACACGCCATCATTGTGGAGATGCAAAACCTCGCTGGAAATGATGCGCAGCTGACTGCTTCCCGTATGAAGGCCATTGAGTCGCGCTGGCATGCACTGAAATCAAAACCCGATGCCAACATGGAAAACCATTTCCAGCAACATCACTCCCGGGCAAAACAGCGCCTGCAGGAGAACATCGCATCAACACAAAAACTTGAAACTGATTTTGACCAACTGCTGCAACAACTTGAGAACAGCCTCGATCAGGGGCAACTGAATGCTGCAGGAGCCGCCCGCAGCAAAGCACAACATACTCTGAAGAGACTGGAAAAGCTGGCGAGCGCACAGCTGCGACAGCGCAAAGCAGCCTTTCATCTCCTGCAGGGGCGCTTCTCGGAACTGCAGGACTGGCAGCGCTTCGGCAGCGATCATGTGCGTGAAGAGCTGATCAGCGACATGCAACAGCTGCTTCAGTCAGGACTACCCGCTAGAGAACTCGCTAACAATGTGCGTGATCTGAGAAACAAGTGGCGTCAGCTGGATCGCAAAGGCGGCCCTGCTCCCGAGGCAATCTGGAACAAATTTAATGACATCGCAGAGCAGGCCTATAGCCCCGTCATTGCTGATCAGAAGCGGCATCAACAGGCACAGCAGCTGGCGGCAGCCCAGCGTGTCGAATTCTGCGAGCAGCTCATCAAAGAGTATACGCAAATAGAGTGGTCCACTGCAGACTGGCCCATGCTGGATAAGCGCTTACAGGAGGTGCGAAAGCAGTGGCGCAAGCTGGGAGGCGTCGACTCGGAAACCTGGAAAAAGCTTAACCAGAGATTTATAGATGCCACCAAGCCATTTGAAAAAAAGCTTGAAGAGGTGCGTAAATCTGAGACAGAGCGCCGTGAACATCTCATCAAACAGGTACAGCGGCTTGTTGACGAGTCCGATATCGATATCGCCATCCGCCAGGCCAAGGCCGCACAGGCAGACTGGAAACCTCTGGTCAGCGCCGGTAAACGTGTGGAGCAGCAGCTATGGAGTGCGTTCAAAACTGCAACAGATGCTGTTTTTGCCCGCCGCACAGCACTACATGAAAGTGAACAGCGGCAGCAGTCAGCAAATTCCTCTGCGAAAAAAGCGATTTGTGACAAACTGCGAAAGCTCGTCACCACTGAGCATGACAACTGGTCTGTGGCTCGCAATGAGCGCGATCATTTGATGGATGAATGGAAAACCATCGGTCCGGCTAGCCGCCAGCAATATCAATCACTGCAACAGAAGTTCACACAGCTCACACGTGCTTTTGATGAAGCAGAAACTGCGGCTTCCATACAGCACGAGCGCCGACATCTTGAACTGCTATTGCAAAAAGCCGAACTATGCGGCCACATGGAGCAGCAGCTGTGCGGCCGGGACGCGGATATCAGCGGCCATCAAGAGCAGTGGTCTGCTCTGCCCACTCTACAGGCAGCGTTTGAATCGCGCATGCTAAAACGCTATCAGCGCATCATCGATGCACTGGCGGGTGGCGATGAAGCTATCGAGCAACTGTGTGCCCTACGCAGCAGTAATCTGCAGGAAAGCCTGCAACTTTGTCTCGAAATGGAGATGCTCCTCGATATCGACTCCCCCGAAGCCATCCAGGAGCAACGCCGTCAATGGCAGCTTGAGCACCTCTCCAGTGCGATGACTGGCGGGCTCGCAGGAAGTGAAAGTATCCATGAAAATGTCATGCGACTACTCGTTAAGAGCTGCTCAAAGGGGCCGCTGCCACAAGAGAGCGTGGACTCGATCAGGCACAGAGAGCAAAATATCGTTGCCGCTCTGCTGCTGTGATAGTGATATACTGCCAACCGTTTTTTGTATACTTTTGAAACAATGATCCGGGGCGAATAACGCCCTCAATTGACACAATGGAGCAATATAGATGCTAAACAAAGTGATTCCGGGCCTGGCGGCTCTTGTTCTCTTCACCAGTGGCGCCGTGTTTGCCGAAGATGCCGCACCGAAGGAGAAAGCCCAGGCTGCAGCCCCTGCTGCGGAAAAAACAGCACAGCAGAAACTTCCGGAAGGAGTCGAACAATTCAAGGACTGGATCAAGGAGTGTGAAAAACTCAAGGATCCCGAGGGCAAGGAGATCGAACTCTGTCAGATCTCACAGACACTCACGAATACAGAAATCAATCAGCCCATGCTGAAAGTCGCTGCAGGCTATGTTCCAGGCAAGGATGAGGCTGTCATGATCCTTACCCTGCCGCTGGGAGTCATACTGCCGCCAGGCATTCAACTCACAGTTGGCGAGGGCAAGGCAGCCAGGGTGCCTGTCACGACCTGTTTGCCAGCGGGTTGCCAGGCCGGCGTACAACTTGACAAGGAGTTTACTCAACGGCTGAAAAAAGGCAAGCAGATGATCGTTACATTTCTCGGTCCTGATGGTAAGCAGATCAATGCACCGATCTCACTCTCCGGATTTACCGCCGGCATGGACAGCATCAAGCCAAAGTAACACCGCTGTTATTCACCCTGAACCGTGACCGTCACCCGCCGCTGGTGGGGGCGGTGGCGGTGCTCCCACAGATAGACTCCCTGCCAGGTTCCAAGCGCCAGCTCCCCCTGCGTCAGCGGAAGGGTTAGATCCATACCTGTCAGAATCGAGCGCACATGCGCAGGCATATCATCCGGCCCTTCATCCACATGCACGAACATGGGGTCTCCATCCGGCGCCAGCCGCAGCATAAAAGTCTCCAGATCCCTGCGCACATCCGGGTCCGCATTTTCACACAAGATCAACGAAGCACTGGTGTGATGTATAAAAACATGGCACAGGCCGCTCTCTATACCCGACTCCGCCACCACCGCAGCAATCTTCGAGGTGATATTTGCTGTGCCGCGTCCCGCTGTTTGAAAGTGTAACTGTTGCTGGTAGCTATGCATTGACTCTGTTCTCAGATGGGGTTCC